>CAYZNA010000463.1:0-2956 GCA_964478665.1 uncultured Anaerolineales bacterium | reverse complement strand
GCTTGAGGGCCTGCAGCGGCAGCGCGGCGCGGGCCAGCTTGCGCTTGAGTTCTGACAACTCCCCCCGGACCGCTTCGATCTCGGCGGCGGACTCGGCCCGCGCCGCCTCCAGCACCCGACGGCGCTCGGCCGCGATGCTCTCCAGCCGGCCATTTAGCGCGCGCTCCAGCGTTTCCGCGCCCCGACGGGCCTCCTCGGCCTGCGCCCGCTCGCGGCGGGCCAGGTCGCGCTGGCGGTGAATCTCGTTCAACAGCTTCTCGGCCTCCACGTCGGTGGTGGAGATCATGCTGCGCGCCTCGCCGATGATGGTTTTATCAAGCCCCAGCCGGGCGGCGATGGCAAAGGCGTTCGAGCGGCCGGGCAGGCCGATGGTCAGGTGATAGGTGGGGCGCAGGGTCTCAAGGTCAAACTCCACGCTGGCGTTGGTCACCGCCGGGGTGTTGTTGGCGTAGGCCTTCAACTCCGGGTAGTGGGTGGCCACAAAGGTGGTGGCGCCTTTGTCCAACAGAAAGCTGAGAATGGCGCGCGCCAGCGCCGAACCTTCGGCCGGATCGGTGCCGGCGCCCAGCTCGTCGAGGATGACCAGCGAGCGCTCGCCGGCCCGCGCCAGAATGCGGATGGTGTTGGTGATGTGCGAGGAGAAGGTGGAGAGCGATTGCTCGATGGACTGCTCGTCGCCGATGTCGGCGAACACGCTCTCGAAGACCGAGAGTTCGGAGCCGGATTGGGCCGGCAGGTGCAGGCCACACTGGGCCATCAGCGCCAGCAGCCCCACGGTCTTCAGGCTGACGGTTTTGCCGCCGGTGTTGGGGCCGGTGATCACCAGCACGTAGGTTTCCTCGTCCAGCTCCACGTCAACCGGCACCACCGTTTCGGGGTCCAGCAACGGGGGGCGGGCGGCGCGCAGTTTGAGGATGGGGCCGGGGTGGGGGGGGAGAGTGGAGACTGGAGATTGGGGAGTGGGGAGTGGGGAGTGGACGCTTCGCGTGGAGATTGGGGATTGGGGATTGGACGCTTCGCGTGGGGATTGGGGATTGGGGATTGGACGCTTCGCGTGGGGATTGGAGATTGGGTGAAGTGGTTGTTCGGTTGCGCGCAGGGCGTCGGCGTACTTGCCCTTTGCAAAGGCCAGGTCGAGGTCGGCCAGCGTTTCGACCACGCCGACGATGGTCTCGGCTTGCGCGCCGATCAGGTTGGAAAGCGCCTGCAAGATGCGGCGGATTTCTTCCTGCTCTTTGAGCAGCAGTTGGCGCCACTGGTTGTTCAGCTCTACCACGGCCAGCGGCTCAATGAACAGCGTGGCCCCGGAGGCGCTCTGATCGTGCACAACCCCCCGGATGCGGCCTTTGAAGTTGGCCTTGAGGGGGATCACGTAGCGCCCGTCGCGCTGGGTGATGAGCGCCTCTTGCAGCCATTGGGCCTTGTTGGGGTCGGAGATCAGCCGTTGTAAGCGGTCCATCAGGCGCTCGTGGGCCACGCGCACCTCGCGCCGGATCTGGCCCAGCCGCTCGGAGGCCGAGTCCAGCACCTCGCCGTTGCGCTCGTCCACGGTGCGGGAGATGGCCTCCACCACCCCGGGGCACTCTTCCAGCCCGGCGGCGAGGGCCGCCAGGCGGGGAAACTGCTCCCCCAGCCGGGAGAGGGTGCGTTGCAGGGTTCGGGCGGCGATCAGGGTGCTCTTGATGTCCAGCAAGCCCACCGGCAGCAGCAGCGCGCCGCGCGCGGCGTTGCCGGCCAGCGGGCGCACGTCGCGCGCCCCGCCAATGCTCACGTCGGTCTTCACAGAGAGCAGCTTGCGCGCTTCGGAGGTCTCCGCCTGCCGGCGCAGGGCCTCTTTGGGGTCGGCAGTGGGGTGCAGCTTGCGCGCGAGGTCGGCGCTGGCCGAAAAGGCGCAATAGCCGGCCAGCCGCTCGAGAATTTTGGGCAGTTCAAGGATGGAAAGGGATTTGGGGTCCATGGTCAGGTTAAGCATACAGAAAGGGGGTGCAGGGTGCAAGGAATCAGAACGGCCACAGGGTGCGCCCGTGGCCGCCAGGAGCGGGAAACAAAAAACCACGGGAGCCTTCGGCGCGCCCGTGGCCGCAACTCAACCCAAAAGCACTTCAGCCTTCGCCGGGCGCACTCCGAGAATCATCGGCCGCAACGCCGCCGCCGGGCAGCGCCGGGCCTCGATTCGGGATCACAAACAGGGTCATCATCGTGCGCCTCGTCTCCATGCGAGCGGAAGTTTAGCAGGGTTTGCCGGGCCGGTCAAGCACTTAAAACTCCCCCACGTCCGCCACGCGCAGGCGCCCGATGAGCAGGATGCTGGCCGCAGTGACGGCCATCAGAATGGTGCTGAGGGCCAGCGCCTGGCCGTAGTTCAGCGCGCCCGGCAGGCCCAGAAAGCGGTAGATGGCCACCGGCACGGTGGGCCGCTCCGGGCGGGCCAGGATGGCGGTGGCCCCAAACTCGCCCAGCGAGATGCTGAAAGCAAAGGCGGCCGCCACCAGCAGCGCGCGCGCCGCCAGCGGCAGGTCCACCTCGCGCCACGCGCGCGCCGGGGAGGCGCCCAGCACCGCCGCCGCCTGCCGCAAGCGAGGCCGGATGCTGCGCAGCGCCGGGGTCAGACTGCGCACCACAAAGGGGAAGGCCACCAACGTGTGGGCCAGCGGCAGCAGCAGCGGAGAGGCGCGCAGGTCCAGCGGCGGGCGGTCCAGCGCCACAATGAACCCCAGCCCCAGGGTGACCGCCGAGGTACCCAGCGGCAGCATCAGCAGCCCATCCAGCAGCGCCGCGCCCCGCCCGGGCCGGACCAGCGCCCACGCCGCCGGCAGTCCCAGCGCCAGCGAGAGCAGCACGGTGGCCCCGGCCACGCTCAGCGAGTTGCGCACCGCCGCCAGCGGCGGCACGTAAAAGAGCGAGTTGCGGCGGTTCACCGAAAGTTCACGGTAATAGGCCAGGGTGAAGCCAGGCT
>CAYZNA010000462.1:0-2956 GCA_964478665.1 uncultured Anaerolineales bacterium | reverse complement strand
AAGGGTCTCGAAGACCCTCAGGGTCTTGACGGAACTTATTCTTTTACGGACCCTACGTGCCGGCCTACTTACAGTCACAGGGCTACCGCATCCTGCCGGTCAACCCGCGGCTCAGCGAGGCCCTCGGCCAGCACGCCTATCCGGACTTGCGCAGCCTGCCCGAAGCGGTGGACACCGTGCTGATCTTCCGCCGCAGCGAACACGTGCCCGCCATTGTGGCCGATGCCATCGCCATCGGCGCGCGAGCGGTCTGGATGCAATTGGGCATCCGCGACGAGCCGGCCGCGACCGCTGCCCGCCGGGCCGGCCTGCTGGTGGTGATGGATTCCTGCATGCTGGTGGACCATCGCCGGCTGCTGGGGGACTGACCTGTGCCCACCTTCGCCGTCTTCCTCGAATTGCACCCCTCCGGCCTCTGCGCCGCGCACGTCCCCGACCTCCCCGGACTGTACCTGCGGGCCGATAGCGAGGCGGAGGCGTTGGACCGCTTGCCGGAGGCCATCCGCGCCCACTGCGACTGGCTGCGCCGGCAGGGGGAGCCGGTCCCTGACCCCGAACCGATTACCCTGCACCCGACCGTGGTTGCCGCCGGGGGAGGCCCTTTCTCGCCCGGGGACCCGGCCGCCCTGCTCCCCCCCGACCGGCTCCCGCCGGGGGAGGCCGACCTGTCCCGCTTCCTGCGCCTCTCCGGTGCGCTGCGCGCTGAGCTGCTGGCCCTTACCGGCGACCTGCCCGACGAGCTGCTGGACTGGCAGCCCGATCCGCAGGGCATGAGCCTGCGTCGCATCCTGCGCCACGTTGGCAATGCGGAACAATGGTACGTCTCTCGCGTGACCGCCCCCGAGACCCTGCCCCCGGAGTGGGAGCACGACGACGCGCTGCCCATCTTCGAGTTCCTTGAGATGGAGCGCCGCACCACGCAAGCCAGGCTGCGCGCGCTGAGCGCCGAAGAGCGCGCGCGTGTGTTCAAACCTGCGCACTGGCCGAGCAGCGACCCCGACGAACTCTGGACCGCGCGCAAGGCGCTGCGGCGCACCCTGGAGCACGAACTGGAGCACACTGCCCACGCCCGGCAGGTGCTGGCCGCGTGGCGGCTGGATTGCCTGGCCGGGCTGGCGGCCGCCCGCGCCGAGCTGCTCTGGAATCTGGCCCGGCTGGAGTACGGGCGGGGTGACCCCGCCCCGACCCTGACCGGCGCGGCGGCCTTCGAGGATTATACGCCGGTCGAGCTGCTGGCTCACGTGGCCGCCTGGGATGCGCTGTTCACGCAGCGCATCGAGCTGGCCCTTGCCGGGCGCTGGCAGGAAATCCAGAGCGTGGAACTTGACGAGCGCAACGCCGCCCTGCACGCCGAGCACAAGTCCTGGCCACCGGAGCGGGCGCTGGAGGCCTGCCTGAGCACCCGCAGGGATTTTCTGGGGGCGCTGGCCCGGCTCTCCGACGAGCAGTTGCACCGCCTGCGCCGTTACCCGTGGGGCGCGGAAACCTCCGTCCGGGGGTGGGTGCAGTGGCGCGGGGAGCACGACGCCGCCCACGCCGCGCAACTGGCCGCGCTGGAGCGTGGGCGTGGCCCGGGATCGAAGTCGCTGCTGCTGGCGGCAGTGCAGGCGGCCCGCGAAGAGCTGCTGGCTGCGGCCGCCCTCGTCCCGGTCCGGGAGCGGGAAACGCAGCCAGTGTGCGGCGAGTGGACCCTCAAGGACGTGCTGGGGCACATCGCGGACTGGGAGGCGTTCGGCGCCGAGGGCCTGTGGCTGGGGAGGGCGCCGGAGATAAGCTCCGGCGGCAGCATCCAGCTCTGGAACGAGGCCCACGCCGCCGCTCGCCGGTCCCGGTCGTGGGATCAGGTGTGGGCCGATTCTGAGGCTGCCCACGCGGCCTTCGCGGAGGCGCTGGCAGCGCTCAGCCCGGAGGCCCTGGCCGGGCCGTTCCCCAATCCCTTTGGCTACGAGAACGTCCACGCCTGGGCGCTGATCTGGCCCCATCACGAGCGCGAGCACGCCGCCGGGCTGCGGGAGGCGGGGGGCCGGCGGGGCTAACGCTTAAGGCGCGAGACGCGCCTCCAGCCTGGCTTTCACTGCCGGCCATTCGTCATCCACGATGCTGTAGATCACCGAGTCGCGTTGGTAGCCGCCCGGCAGGATCCTGTGCTTGCGCAGCATGCCCTCTTTCACCGCGCCCAGGCGCTCGATGGCCGCCTGCGAGCGCAGGTTGCGGCCGTCGGTCTTGATCTGCACGCGGATGCAGCCCAGGCCCTCGAACGCATGGCGCAAGAGCAGAAGCTTGCACTCGGTGTTAACCAGCGTGCCGCGCGCGGCCGCCCCGTACCACGTCCCGCCGACTTCCAGCCCGCGATGCTCGGGCTGGATCTCCATCAGCCGGGTGGCGCCGATGGGCTGTCCGCCGGCTTGATCCAGCACGCAGAAGGGCAGGTCCGTGCCGCGCGCCTGCCGCCCCAGCATGTCCTGCACCCACGCCGTCATTTGCTCCAGCGCGCTGATCTGGCCGTAGGGCAGGTAGCGCCAGATGTCCTCATCCCAGCCGCCGGCCGCGAACAGGCCCGGGGCGTGGGATTCGTCCAGCGGCTCGAGTCGCACGTAACAACCGAACAATGTGACAGGCTGAACATTCATAGCTCCCTTTGACCTCGCACGCTTCTTCCGCCGTGCGTTGCGGTTCTCCAGTGGGCGCAATTGTACCTCAGCCCGTGCTCCCCATCGCCGGAGGAGGCAGAAATCAGGCCGGAAGACTCCGATTTGCCTCCGGCGCCAACTCCGGTTATGATTGGCCCTGTGCGTGGAAGTAGACCGCGCCAGCGCGCCCCGGCCGGGCCTGATCAACTCTGCTCGGCGCCGCTGAAGCGCGGTGCTTTGGGGCGTTTGTGCGATTTACCCGGGGACGGTTAGCAACCGTAAAAGAATAAGTTCCGTCAAGACCCTGAGGGTCTTCGAGACCCTCA
>CAYZNA010000461.1:0-2958 GCA_964478665.1 uncultured Anaerolineales bacterium | reverse complement strand
GAAATCAAGCCTTGCCTTCCATGACCAGCCTGGCGAAGTGGGCGAACGAGCGGTCGTAGGCCCGCTCGGCAGCAGCGGGAAAGCAGCAGCCGGGCAATTGCCGGGACTTGAGATGATAGCTGATGCACTCGCAGCAGATGCCCTTGCGCGGGCAGGGGTCGTAAGTGCAGGTACACGATTTGAGATTTTGCGTCTTCTTGCATTCCATGGTCGATGACTCGCGGGATTGAGTTGACGAGGGACACATAGTATACCGCATCTGCCGGCCGCTGGGCTAGCACCTAGGAGGCGGCCCATGCCGTGAGATCCCCACCGACCTCGCGTCCATTGTTCCGAAATTCGGTTGCGTTGTATCCCAAGGTCAGGATTGAAGTTGGGTTAAGGGCGGTTGGCCGTTTCACATAGTGTAACAGACCGGTGGTGCGGTTTCATTGCTTTTCCCGGGGCTGGGGGTTCTTTTTTTCCTCGGATTTGTTATTCTATGTGATAGTATCCGCCGATCTCTATCACATACAGTAACAGGACCCGCCATGCTCACGGACAGGGAACAGAAAATCGTCAACTGGCTCCGGACGCGGAAGGTCGCGACCATGCGCCACCTCCAGCACCAATTCCAGGTCTGCCACATGACCGTCTTTCGTGCCTTGAACAAGCACGGCTACCACACCAGCTACAATCACAACGCCGCGTACTACACGCTGGCCGGCGTGCCCCAGTTTGACGACTGGGGCCTGTGGGCGTACCGCGACGTTCGCTTCTCGCGTTTTGGAACGCTGCCAGAGACCCTCGTGGCCCTGATCCAGCAGGCCCCGGCCGGGCTCACCGCCAGCGAGTTGGAGGAACGCTTGCAGACCGCGGTGGCGAATCTGCTGGCCCGGCTGGTCCAGCACGGCCGGGTGCAGCGACGGCCGTGGACGGGCCACCGCGTGGTCTACTTGGCGGCCGCGGCCGAAGCGAGCCGTCCGCAGTGGGAGCAACGGCAACAACAACTCGCGGCGGCGGCCGTGAACCGGGGGGCCGTGTTGCCCGCCGGCTGTCCCGCCCCCGTGGTGATTGCGGTCCTTCGGCAGATGATCCTGGCGCCCGAGGAGAGCCCGGAGCAAGCGGCGCGCCGACTCCAAACCGAAGGTCTGCGGGTGACGGCAGGGCAAGTTCGCCAGGTCCGGGAGCACTATGCGCTGGAAAAAAAACGGCGGGATTGAGCCTGTCCGTCCTGCTCCACCAGGTGCAGCAAGAGGCGGCGGAAGGATTGTACCAGGCCGCCGCCCTGCCCGCCGAGGCGTGTTTCCACTTTGATCCCGCCCAGGAGGCCGCGGGCAGCGGCGGCGCGCCGGCACCGGGCGCAAGCGGCGGCGGGGTGCAGAAGACCGTCCGCCGGACAGTGGTCAGCCTGAACCATGGCCGGTTTCAGGCTCGCGAAACCGTGCGTCAAGCCGCCGGGGACGGTCGAGCTGCGCCGGGCCGCTCCGCGGAGTTGGCCGAGATCGTGCCCTCGGGGGCCCGTTACGCCTTCGACCTCATCGCCCATGTGGGCGTCCAGACGTATCTGCGTGGCCGCAGCCTGCAAGATCTTCGTGAGGAACTGGCCCACCGCCGGCCGGCGGTCGAGCTGCCGCTCAGTACGCTGTGGGACCAGCAGCAGAAATTCCTCTTCTACGAAGCCCCGCAACTGGCGTTGTGCAAGCGACTGCGAACGCTGAAGCTGCAGTACCGCTTGAAAGAGCAGCGGCGAGGGCAGAACGAATGGCTCCGGCAACGCCCCGGCTCCCCGGCGGCGTGCATGCTGGCGGACGTCCTGGCGGGCCGCGTCGTGGAGGTCTCCTGGGACGACACCTTGGCCCGCGAAGTTCTCTTGGCGTTCCACTTCTGGATTCTCGATTACCGCAGCGACGGCCGGCGCCGCGGCTTCCCTTTCGATCCGTACCTGTTGTACTTGCATCGCCGGCTGGTGCGGGCCGGCGAGGCCGTCGATCGGCTGCTCTCCCAGGCCGCGGTGGCCTGCCGGATGCCGCAGGTGTTCCGCAACTTCCAAGCCCTGCTGCAAGCGTATCGTAGCGACAGCGAAATCCTCGCTGCCGCCGATCTGTACGAGCGTTTCTGGACGCGGTTTACGCGGCTCCGCGAAGTCCTGCGGCTGTCGGCCGAACAGCTGGACCAACTGCGGCAACCGCAGGAGCTGCCGGTGGACGAGCAACGCTCCATCCAGCGCGCGTTACACCACTTGCGGCAGGAGTTACAGCAGCAAACCGCAGACGAACACGATCGCGACCGGCCGTTGGCGAGGATCGTCCTAGCCCACCTGGACAAATACTGGGAACACCTGGTGCCGGACTCCCTGACGGCCGCGGAGGAGCCTTGGCAGCGGACCACCAACCAACTCGAGAGTGACTGGGGCGCCCTCAAGCGACGCCGCCGCCGCACGCACGGCCGGGGCAAGCTGACGCGCGACTTCCAGTCGCTGCCCGAAGAATACCCCTTGATCCGCAACCTGGAGAACGAAACGTATCTGGAACTGGTGCTCGGCGGCAGTTTGGCGTCGCTTCCCGCCAAGCTGGCCGAAGTCAGCCGCGAAGCCGGCAGCTTTGAGGCTTGGCGTCGCCGCCGTCGCCCATGCCTCCCGGGCGAACTTCCCCGCCGTCTCCTGCGCGCCGACGACTTCGTGGACCATCTCCTCGACACCTGCGTCCGCTCCTGCCAAGCTACTGCCCCCCGGGCCGCCTGAGCAGTTGCTGTGCCAACCGAATTTCGGAATAATGGGCCCCGGGCCGGTGGGGCGATGATTGGCGGCTACGGGCCGACCGCGCCCCCGGCTCCCCTCACCGCCGGGCCCGTCCCGGCGGGAGGTTGATTGGGAGCTACCGGGGCCATGCGCGGCGTAGCTGCCAATCAGCGCTCCGCCGGCTCGGGGCCGGCGGTGGCGGGAGTCGCTGCCTTCCGCTTGTAGCTGGCAGCCAGCCT
>CAYZNA010000460.1:0-2971 GCA_964478665.1 uncultured Anaerolineales bacterium | reverse complement strand
CATGGCGCGAAGTGTGCGTTCCCCACGTAGGGGGTGCATCCTTTCCTCCTTTCCTCCTTTCCTCCTTCCCCGGGGTCACCCCACCGGCCGCACCGGGATGCCCTGCTCCGCGAGGTATTCCTTCACCTGGCGGATGCTCAACTGCCGGTAGTGAAACAGCGAGGCCGCCAGCGCCGCCCCGGCCCGGCCCTCGGTCAGGGCAGCGGCGAAGTGCTCGGCCCGCCCCGCCCCGCCGGAGGCGATTACCGGGATGTTCACCGCCTCCGCCACCGCGCGGGTGAGCGCCAGATCGTAGCCATTCTGTGTGCCGTCGGCGTCCATGCTGGTCAGCAGAATCTCGCCCGCGCCGCGTCGCTCGGCCTCCCGTGCCCATTCCACTGCCTCCAGCCCGGTGGGGGTGCGCCCGCCGGAAACGTAAACCTGCCAGCCCCCCCCTGCGCGCTTTGCGTCAATGGCGACCACCACCGCCTGGCTGCCGAAGGTCTCCGCCCCGGCGGTGATAATCCCCGGGTCCCGCACCGCGGCCGAATTCACGCTCACTTTGTCTGCCCCGGCGCGCAGGATCAGGCGCATGTCTTCCGCGGTGCGAATGCCGCCGCCGACGGTGAAGGGGATGAAGACCTCGTCGGCCACGCGGCGGGCCAGCGCGGCGGCGGTGGCGGCGCCCTCCGGGGTGGCGGCGATGTCCAGAAAGACCAGCTCGTCGGCGCCCTCGCGCTCGTAGGCGCGGGCCTGCTCCACCGGGTCGCCGGCGTCGCGCAGGTTGACGAAGTTGACGCCCTTCACCACCCGGCCGGCTTTGATGTCAAGGCAGGGAATGATCCGTTTTGCCAGCACCGAACAGCGCCTCCAGTTTGATTTTCCCTTCGTACAGCGCCCGGCCCACGATCACCCCCTCCAGCCCGGCGCAGGCGCGCACGTCCGCCAGCGAGGAGACCCCGCCGGAGGCGATCACCCGCAGCCCGGCGGCCCGCGCCAGCGCCCGGCTGGCGGCCGCATTGACCCCGGCCAGCGCCCCGTCCCTGCCGATGTCGGTGTGGATGGCGACCTCCACCCCCAGCGCCCGCACCCGCCGCCCCAGCTCGACCGCCGTCACCCCACCCTCGGCCTGCCACCCGCGCGTCTTCACCCGCCCCGACCGGGCGTCAATCCCCACCGCCACCCGTTCTGGCCCGAACCGTTCGACGGCCTGCCGCACTACCTCCGGCTGCTCGGCCGCGACCGTGCCCAGCACCACGCGCGTCGCCCCGGCGCCGAGCGCCCGCGCCATCTGCGCCAGCCCCCGCAACCCGCCCCCGAACTGCACCCGCGGCCCGACCGCGGCCAGCGCCTCCAGCAGGGCGAAGTTGCGCGCGGCGGCCTCCCCGCCGGCCTCCAGAGCGCCATCGAGGTTGACCACGTGCAGCCACGCGGCCCCGGCCCGGGCAAAGCGCCGGGCCACGGCGACCGGGTCCGGGTCGTAGGCAGTCTGCCGGGCCGGGTCGCCGTATTGCAGGCGCACCACTGATCCGTTGCGCAGGTCAATGGCGGGGAAAATGATCACGGTTGCCCATTTGCCGCTGCTGCCCGCTCAGCGGCGAAGCTCCAGAAAGTTGCGCAGGATCGCCAGCCCCACTGCCTGACTCTTCTCCGGGTGGAATTGTATCCCGAATGTGTTTTCCCGCCCGACCACCGAGGCGAACGGCCCGCCGTAATCGCTGGTCGCCAGCACGTCGCCGGGATTGGCCGGCAGGCACACATACGAGTGCACGAAATACACGTACGCCCCCTCTGCCACCCCGTGCAGCAGCCCCCATTCCCCATTCCGCACTCCGCAATCCGCATTCAGCTGATTCCATCCCATGTGCGGCACCGGCAACCCGCCGGCCGGCTGCAACCGGATCACCCGCCCGGGCAGCAGCCCCAGCCCGGGGACCGGCTGGCCCTCCTCGCTGCCCTCGAACAGCAGTTGCATGCCGAGGCAGATGCCCAGCAGCGGCGTCCCGGCGCGGACGGCGGCCCGCAGCGGTTCGACCAGCCCGCGCGCGCGCAGCCCCTCCATCCCGGCGGCGAAGGCCCCCACCCCGGGCAGGATCAGCCGCCCGGCGCGGCGCAGGTCGTCCGGGCGTTCGGTGCGCGTGACCGGCGCGCCGAGGTGCTCGAAGGCTTTTTCCACCGAGCGCAGGTTGGAGATGCCGTAGTCTATGAGGGCGATCATGGGCGGATGCGTGGGGCGTGGAGTGTGGGGAGTGGGGCGTGGATTCCCGTTTTCACGGGAATGACGGCCGTGGGGCGTGGGGCGTGAAGCGTGACTCAGTTGCTGAGAGTTCCCTTTGTTGAGGGGACCTGTCCGGCACGGCGCTCGTCGGGGCGCGTGGCGGCGTCCAGCGCGCGACCCAGGGCTTTGAACAGCGCCTCGGCCTGATGGTGGTCGTCGCGGCCATATTCTACGCGGGCGTGCAAATTCATGCGCGCGCCCACAGCGAGGCTCTCCAGGGCGTGCGGGATGAGCGAGGTGGGCAGTTGCCCGATGGCCGGTGTGTGCCACTCGGCGCGGACCACGGCGTACGGGCGGCCGCTCAGGTCCACGGCCACAAAGGCCAGGGCCTCGTCCATTGGCGCCCAGGCGTGGCCCATGCGGGCAATGCCCCGGCGCTCGCCCAGCGCCCGGTCGAAGGCCTGCCCGAGCAGGATGGTGACGTCCTCCACGGTGTGATGGGGGTCAATCTCAAGGTCGCCGCTGGCCTGCACGGTCAGGTCGAATAGCCCGTGTACGGCCACGTGGCGCAGCAAGTGATCGAAGAAGCCGACCCCGGTGGCGATCTGGTGCTGGCCGCTGCCATCGAGGTTCAGCGTGAGGGTGACGTCGGTTTCGGTTGTCTTGCGGGTGAGGGTGGTTGTGCGCATGGGCTCCTTTCGTATCATCTCAATAATCTGGGGCGCACACCTGCCCCGGACGCACACCTGCCCCGGACGCAGGTGCCGGGGGGTG
>CAYZNA010000459.1:0-2980 GCA_964478665.1 uncultured Anaerolineales bacterium | reverse complement strand
CCACGCGTCTCGTCCGCTCTATACGTTCGAGTGCGTCCGGTGGCAGAGGCGGTGCGGCTCGGCGGTCCAGCAGCGCCCCGGTCAGGCCAGCGGCGCCGGCGGCGTGCGGCGCAGGGTGGAGGCAATCTGTTCCAGGTGTAGCCGGTCGTGCTGCACGCTGACGCGCACGATTTCGGCCAGGGTGCTGGGGCCGAGGATGGCGTGACGCACCGGGCGCGCCCACGCGCTCTCCGGCAGCGAACGCAGGTATTGCACGTTCTGCCAGCGCGTGCGGGCAAAGACCTCCAGCGCCCCCGGCCCGTCCTGCGACTGGTAGTCACGCTCGGCAGCCCACACGTCCGAATCCACCCCGGAGACAAACGGATTGCTGGTGCTGGCCATGCGCCGGAAGCGCGGAGCGTGCACCTCCAGCTCCACGTCGCGCAGGTGGCAAACAATCTCGGTCAGCGACCACTCGCCGGGGGCCGGCCGGGCCAGCCAGGCCAGGTCCACCTCCCCGGAGAGCCGGTCCAGCGCCACCGCCAGATCGGCGGAGAGCAGGGCAGGCAGCAGCGCCGGGGCCGGGGGTGGGACCTCCTCCGGCAAGTCGCGCAGCGCGCCGTTTTTCAGCCAGCTCTCCAGATCCTCCAGCGTGCCCTGCGCGGTGGGGGGAGCGGTTGCCCAACCCGGCGCCGCCGGTCGGGCCGGGGGGGCGCGGAAAAGGGCGTCCCCCGCGCGATCCGCGCCGGGGGGAGGGGGTCGGGAGAGGTCGCCGGTGATCCAGAAAGTGTGGATCCCCAGACTGGCGGCCGGCAGGATGTCGTAGGTCCACTCATCGCCGACCACCAGCGCCCGGCCGGGCGGGCAGTTCAGCGCGGCCAGGGTCTGGGCGAAGAATTCCGGGTGGGGCCTGGCAAAGCGGGCGGTCTCGTAGCCGTGCAGCCGGGCATAGGGGAAATCGTCCGGCGGCACGCCGGCCCACGCCAGGCGTTGGGACCGGGCGCTGCGCGGGAAGAGCGGGTTGGAGATCAGGTCCACCGCCAGGCCCTCGGCCACGGCCCAATCCAGAATGCGGCGGGCGGCGGGGTGGGGCCGGGTGAGCGGCTGCAAGGTGGGGAAGCGGTGGGCGTAAAAGTGTTCGGTGATGGGGGCCAGGTCTTGCGGCGTCAGGCCGAGCGTGGGGTAGAAGCAGCCCTCGAACACTTCGCGCAGGGTGCGGCGCGGGTCCTCGTTGCGCTGCATCTGCTGCGCGCCGGCCATCAACGCCCGGGACAGTTCACGGGCGGAGGCCAGCCCCTGCATGCTCTCCGCCAGGGCAGCGCAGTAAGCCGGCAGGAAGTGCTGCATGTCGTTGCCCAGCAGCGTATTGTCCAGATCGAATAGCAGGGTGGTGATCAAGTCGGCCGCTTACTCCGTGGCAACCGGCAGGCTGCGATATTCGTGGCAGTGGCCGCAGCCGACCATCGGTTCGGCCACCTCGCGGGTGGTCTTGATGCAACTGGCGCTGATCTCCACCCGCCGCGAAAGCCCCAGCAGGCCCTTCTTCACCCGGCCCTCAAGAATCAGGTTAGGGCAGGTATTGGCCAGTTGAATGCGCGGCACCGGACACCCCCGGCACAGCGCCGGGCGCCACGCTTCAGAGTCGGGATTGCGGCCGATCAGTCGGCACTCCTCGTGCTGGCGACCGCGATGGTAGTCCGCGTAGAAGAAGCTGCATTCGGTGCCGGCGGGCGTTCGCATGAGATTGGGGGATTGGGGATTGGGAATTGGGGATTGGGGATTGGGGATTGGAGATTGGGGATTGGGGATTGGACGCTTCGCGGGAGATTGGAGATTGGTAACTGGTAACTGATGATTGGTGAGTCCAATTACCGGTTACCAGTTACCGCTTACCTCTAGTTTGCCCGTGTGAGATAGCTGCCGGTGCCGGTATCCACGCGGATTCTGTCGCCGACGTTGACAAATAGCGGCACGTGCACCTGCAGGCCAGTCTCGGTAGTGGCCTGTTTGGTGGCGCCGGTGGCGGTGTTGCCGCGCACGGCCATCTCGGCCTCCACCACCTCCAACTCCACCGCCGCCGGCAACTCCACGTCCAGCGGCTCACCCTCGTACAGGGTAAGCTTGACCTCCAGCCCGTCCTTCAGGTAGTCCACCGCGTCGCCCAGCGCCGCCGCGCCGATGGCCGGCTGCTCGAAGGTCTCGGTGTCCATAAAGTAAAACAGGTCGCCGTCGCGGTACAGGTACTGGACATTGTGGTAATCCAGGCGCACATCCTGCACGCGCTCGCCGGATTGGAAGGTCTTCTCCATGGTGGAGCCGGAGCGCAGGTTGCGCAGCTTGACCCGGATGGTAGCGTTGCCGCGCCCGGGCTTGTTGTGGGAGTACTCCAGCACGCGCCAGAGCTGGCTGTCGAACTCAAAGGTCACGCCTTTGCGCAGGGCGTTTACGTCAATCATAGACTTCAATTGCCTCTCAATGGGGTCTCGTTCGGGGATGGTCTGCGGCGCGATTATACCAGGCGGGCGGAGGTTTCGTCAAAGGTCGGGACGCAGCGGCACAAGATCATTGGGCAGCGGTGCGCCATCCGGGCCGATGACGCTCAACCGCGCGCCGTCCTGCGGGCGATACGGCCCCACCTCGCCGCTGTAGCAGCCATCCGCGGCCGAGCGCTCGATGGGAAATTCGCGCACGTCCTCGATGCGGTCGCCCGGGCGGGCCAGGCGGAAGGGATAGGCCCCGCCCAGCGGCGCCCCGTCCGCCAGCGCTGCCACCTTCCCGGCGCAGGTGAAAAGATTGAAAAGATGGACGAATACCACCGGGTCCCCCGGTGGCGGCCCGATCCTCCATTGCAGCGTGAGCCTGGCGCGGGAGCCTTCTACCTTTAACCTGGAGCCGAGCAGTCCCACCCCGTTGGCGAACGTTACCTCGCCCCCGCCCGGGTCCCCTGCCGGGGCATCCCCATGCCCCGGTTTCGCACGGCAGCGGCATGGGGATGCACGGC
>CAYZNA010000458.1:0-3022 GCA_964478665.1 uncultured Anaerolineales bacterium | reverse complement strand
CACACGCGGACAGGCAGACCACACGCGGACCGGTTGCCTATCCAGGATTCGGCTGCCAACGCGCGGACCGGCTCGATATCCTCAGTTTGAAGACGGATCAATCCGCTGCCGCCACTGCCCGAAAGACTCTCCATGATCCAATCCGCTGCCGCCCGCATCCGTCAGAACATCCAGAAAGTGATTGTTGGCAAAGATGAGAGCATCAACCTGGCCCTGACCGCTGTGCTGTGCGAGGGCCACCTGTTGATCGAAGACGTGCCCGGCACCGGCAAGACCACCCTGGCCCGTGCGCTGGCCGTTTCGCTGGGCGCCAGCTATCGCCGCATCCAGTTCACGCCGGACTTGCTGCCATCCGACGTGACCGGCATCTACTGGTTCAACCAGAAGCGGCAGGAGTTCGAGTTCCGCGCCGGGCCGGTGATTGCCAACGTCGTGCTGGCGGACGAGATCAACCGCGCCACGCCGCGCACCCAGGCGGCGCTGTTGGAGGCCATGCAGGAGCGCCAGGTGACGCTGGATGGGGTGACGCACGGCCTGCCGCGGCCGTTTCTGGTGATGGCTACCGAGAACCCGGTGGAATTGGAGGGCACCTTTCCGTTGCCGGAGGCCCAGATTGACCGCTTTTTGCTGCGATTGAGTCTGGGCTACCCGGAGCAAGTTGAGGAAAACACTATCCTCAGCCGCTTCCGCAACGCCGACCCGCTGGGCGAGTTGGGGCCGGTCAGCGACCCGGCGGAAGTCACCGCGCTGATCGCTGCCGTGCGGGAGGTCAGGGTGGAGGCCTCGGTGCAGAACTACATGGTGCAGATCGCCCGCGCCACCCGCAGCCACGAGGAGATTGCTCTGGGGGCCAGCCCGCGCGCCACCCTGGCCCTGTACCGCACCGCCCAGGCGTGGGCCGGCATCGGCGGGCGGAGCTACGTTATCCCGGACGATGTCAAGTTCCTCGCGCCGCACGTGCTTACCCACCGGCTGATGATCGCGCCCCAGGCTACCCTGCGCGGCCGCCGCCCGGCGGAGCTGGTGGCGGACGTGGTGCAGGCGGTGCCGGCTCCGGTGGACTAGCGCCACACCTGTCCCGGTGTCCTCCCGGAGGACATCGGGACGATGTTCAAGATGATCCGCACCTCGAGTTGGGTTGCCCTGTGCCTCCTGCTGATCCTGGCCGGGACCTTTCTGCACGTGCCGGGGCTGGTGGCGCTGCCGGCCTTTATGCTGACCATTCTCGCCGTGACAGCGTTGTGGCGGCGGGGCGTGCTGGATCGGCTGGCCTACCGGCGCGAGTTCCGCTACCGGCGCATCTTCCCCGGCGAGAAGCTGCTGGTCAGCGTCACTCTGGAGAACCTGAAACTGCTGCCGGTCCCGTGGCTGCGCGTGAGCGACCCGTGGCCCACGGCGGTGGCCCCGACCCAGGAGGATGCCCTGGCGCCCTCGAACGTCCCGGGCGAGGGGCTGTTGATGGGCGTGTTCGCGCTGCGCTGGTTCGAGCGGGTGCGCCGCCGCTACCAACTGCTGGGCCGCGCGCGCGGCATCTACAAGATTGGCCCGGCTCGGGCGATCTCCGGCGACCCTTTCGGCATGTACAGCACGGAGGGCGCGGTGGGCGAGCCAGACCTGATTGTGGTGTACCCGCAGATCAAGCCGCTGGCCGACCTCGGCCTGCCGGCGGAAGACCCCTTTGGCGACCGGCCCTCGCGCCGGCGCATGTTCGAGGATCCGGTGCGGGTGATGGGGGTGCGCGATTACCGCCCGTCGGACAGCTTCCGCCGCATCCACTGGCCGGCCACCGCGCGGGTTGGTTCGTTGCAGGTCAAGGAGTACGAGCCGACCACCGCGCGCAATCTGGTGGTTTGCTTGAACGTTGCCACCTTTGAACAGCACTGGTTCGGCGTGCATCACGACCTGCTGGAGGCGCTGGTCAGCCTGTCGGCCTCCATCATTTACGCCGCTGCCCGCGAGCAGGGCTTCAGCGTCGGGTTGTACGCCAACGGCTGCCTCGCCCACGCCGATCAACCCTTCCGCCTGCAGCCCGGGCGCTCGCCGGAACATCTGGCCAACCTGCTGGTCGCGCTGGCCGGCGTGACCAGTTTTGTTACCGGCAGCTTCGAACGCTTCCTGCTGGAGGCGGCCCCGCGCATCCCCTTCGGCTCGGCCCTGGTGCTGGTCACCGCGGTCATTCGCCCCGAGCTGCCGGAGGTGCTGCTGCGCCTCAAGCGCCACGGCCGACGCCTGGTGCTGGTGGCCCTCACCGCCGCCCCTCCCCCCTTCGTCCCCGGCATTCTCACCTACCACCTCCCCCACCTCCGCCCGCGGCCCACAGACTGAGGGCTGGCCGATTCACGATTCACGATTCACGATTCACGATTCTCATTCCCCCTCCCCAATCCCCAATCTCCAATCCCCAATCTCCAATCCCCCTCCCATGCCCACCTTCCAGCCCGTCGCCCGCCTGCCGCGTCTCAGCTTGCTGCGCGAGCTGTGCTATCTGGCCTTTGTGGCTATGGAATTGTGCGTGATCGTGCCGTGGTACCGCGCGCTCACCCCTTTCAGCGCCGGTACGCCGCTGTGGGTTGCCTCTGGATTGCTGGGGCTGATGATGCTGGCGCCGCTGTACGCCGCGCGAGCCATGAACTACCTCGACATTCGCATGGCGGTGCGGCGCCGGGTGTTGGGTGGGCTGCTGGTGGTGGCGCTGTTCGCCGGCCTGCGCCTGCTGCTCTATCGTGGCGGCCTGAACAGCTTCAGCGAGCTGTTCACCCGCCCTATCCGCGCCTTCTCCGACGTCTTGCTGGTCATTCCCGATGAGCTGGTGGTCTTTCTGGTCGTGCTGCTGATCTGGTGGCGCGGCGTGCGACTATCTGCGGTGCACCTCAGCCCGCGGCGGGCTACGTTCGGGTTGTTCGTCGGGTTCTTTGCCTTCGTGGCCTTCTTCCTTGTCATCTCTACCCTCACCGGCGAGACTCCCGGCCCGCTGCTGCCGCTGTTCTTCTTTGTCGCGCTGGCGGCCATCGGCCTTACGCGG
>CAYZNA010000457.1:0-3026 GCA_964478665.1 uncultured Anaerolineales bacterium | reverse complement strand
GGAAGAAGGAGGGAGGAAGAAGGAGGGAGGAAGAAGGAGGGAGGAAGAAGGAGGGTAGAAGGTGGGAGGTGGGGAGGCTTAGCGGGTGGGGGTGGGGTGGGGGGTGTAGCGCTCTTTGCGCAGGAAGGCGGGAAGTTCCAGATTGTCGGGATCGAGGCCGCTGTCCGGGGCGACGACCCATACCGGCTGGCGCGGGGCGGGATTGGCGGCCTCCGCCCCGCGAGTGGGACCTTCGACCGGCAGGCGCCCGGCTCCGGGAGCGGTGAAGTGGGCCAGGCGCCGGGGCGCCAGGGCGGCCTCCATAACGGGAACGGCCGGGGCGCGCTGTCGCAGAGCCTCCGCGCCCGGCACGATTTCTTCTAGCGGGCGCCCGCCCACGCCGGTCGCCACCAGAATCACCTGCGCCTTGCCGGCCATGGTGGGATCGGTGGTGGCGCCGAACACAATCTCCGCCTGCGGGTTGGCTTTCTGATGAACCAGGGAGATGGCCTGGCTGACCTCGTACAGGGAGAGGTCGTCGGCGCCGGTGAAGTGGGCCAGCACGCCGGCCGCCTGGTCAATGGCGCTCAGGTCAATCAACTGGCTGTTGAGGGCGTTGTGCACCGCATCCAGGGCCTTGTTGGCCCCCCGCCCCTGACCGATGGCCAGCAGCGCGCCGCCCTTCAGCTTCATCAGGTGGCGGATGTTGGCAAAGTCCACGTTGATCAGGCCGGGGCGGGTGATCAGCTCGGCGATGCCCTGCACGGTCTGGCGCAGCACGTCATCGGCAATACGGAAGGCGATGTCCAGGGTGACATCGCGCGGCAGGATCTGCAGCAGCCGGTCGTTGGGCACTGTGATCAGGGTATCGCAGTAGCGGCTGAGCCGGGCGATGCCGTCCAGCGCCGCTTTGCTCCGGCGGCTGCCCTCGAAGAGGAAGGGGGTGGTCACCACGGCAATGGTCACCGCGCCCAGCGATTGCGCCGTCTCGGCGGCCACCGCGATGGCGCCGGTGCCGGTGCCGCCGCCCATCCCGGCGGTCAAGAAGACCATGTCGGTCCCCTCCAGCGCGTCGGCGATCTCATTGCGGCTTTCCAGCGCGGCCTGCTCGCCGATGACGGGGTTGCCGCCGGCGCCCAGCCCGCGCGTCAGGCGCGGCCCGAGGTGGATGCGTTTGGGCGCCAGGCAATCCTTGAGAACCTGGTGATCGGTGTTGGCGGCCACGAAGTCCACGCCGATGATACCCAGTTCGATCATGCGGTTAACCGCGTTTGAGCCGCCGCCGCCCAACCCAAGCACTTTCAGCCGGGTGCGGCCGGCGATGGCGGCCAGCATCTCGTCGCTGTGATGGTGCGCCGGATGGGGGAGGGGGCGTGTGGGCGGGGGGGCTGTCGCTGGCATCATCTGATCGTCACTCCATTCTTGAACCGAATACCGCTGCTCACTCGTTCGGCCAGAAGCTGCACAATGGCGTTGCCGTCCGGGCCGTTGATTCGTTCTACGTGGCACCCTTGCTGTTGCAAATTCTGTGCCACCTGCTCGGGGATACCCTGCTCGTTGCCGACGATGGTAACGAACTCCGCTCGGGCGGCCTCCTCGCTGGAGAACCCCACCGCTGGTTGGAAATGACCGGCGTATTCCTGCACCGCCTGCAGGTGCCAGCGCGAGGCGCCCCAATCGAAGCTGGGCAGCAGCACATAATGGAAGAGCGGCTTCCCGTTCGCGACACCCGCGCCCGCGGCCCCTGCGGCCGCCTCCCCGACCGGGGTCCCGGCCCGCGCCGAGCTGAGCCGCGCGGCCAGCCGCCTGACCTCGGCGACGACCGGCAGGGGAACCGCCTCCCCGGGCGGGAACCAGGCCTGGTCCCGGACCGGGCTGCCCGGTCCGGCCGCCAGCAGCCACAAGTTCAGGTTGAGCACTTCATCGGGCAGCGCCAGCCCGGCGCCGGCGACCTCCCCCAGAGCCAGCGCGGCCAGAGCGGCGTTGACCTGGCAATGGTCTCCGGCTTCGCTCGCCGTGTGGGCCGGGTCGCCCCGCTGCTCGGGCGCCGCTCCCCCGGCCAGGCACAGCAGCGGGCGGGGCGCCCCCAGCCGATCGGTGATGACGGCAGAGAGCCACTCGAAGCCGCGGAAGCCGCACTGGTCCTGCGAGCCGGCGGGGGTAAGGTAGGGTCGGGTTTGTGGCCAGCGGCGCGGCCCGCCGGCGCCCCATGCGGGCGGGCGGCCGCGGGTGAAGGCGGTGAAGGCGAAGGTCAGTCGGGGCAGCAGGTCGCCCTGCTCGCGGGCCAGCAGCCCGTCCAGCGCGGCCTCCAGAAAGAGGGTGTCCCAATAGTCGCCGCCTGGCTCGAGGGCCGGGAAGACCGGTTCCAGCCCGGCAGCAAGCTGAGCGCCGGCCAGCGGCAGCCACAACTCCAGAAAGCGATCCACCAGGCCGGGGCGCGACCAGTCGGCGGCGGTCCACGCGGCGCGGGTGTTGGGCCGGTCAAAGACGCACAGGTAGCGCACGCCCCAGCGGGCATAGGTCTCCAGCAGCGGCCGCAACTCGGCCAGGTCCACGGCGTGAATGGGCGCGACTGGTCGAAGATGCAGCACCGGCTGGATGCCGGCCGCCAGCAACCCGCTGATGAACGGCTCCGGCACGGCCCGGTTGAGCGGGGCGAGCAGCGTCAGCCAGCGCGCGCCGAGGGCCTGCAATTCGGGCAGCCAGCGCTCGAGGTCGGCGGCCCGGTAGTGCAAGCTGTCGTCATAGTAGTGGAAGCCGAGGCGGGGGGTGTTTGTTGTGACCATTGCACCCACCGGGTGCAAGTTGTGTGCCGGGGGAAGTGTCGGATGGTCGGGTGTCAGGGCCATCCGTAGGCGGGGCATCTGCGTTCCGTAGGCGGGGCATCCCCATGCCCCGCGTGGCCCGTCGGGCGCGCGAGACGCGGGCATGGGAATGCCCGCGCTACGGGGGTAGGCGGGGCATCTGCGTTCCGTAGGCGGGGCATCTGCATTCCGTAGGCGGGGCATCTGCGTTCCGTAGGCGGGGCATCCCCATGCCCCGCGTGG
>CAYZNA010000456.1:0-3052 GCA_964478665.1 uncultured Anaerolineales bacterium | reverse complement strand
CACCCTCCGCCGCCCCCGCGTCCACCCACGCCCCGATCAGGTCCACGGCGTAGACGGCGCACTGGCCATCCGGCCCGGCAGCCGGGCGCCCCGCCGGGTGCGCCTTCAGCCCCCCACCGGCCTGCTGCAGGTAAGCGGCGTGGTCGAGAGCACCGACCGGGGGCGGCGCAGCCGCTACCGGCCGCCCGGTCCACGCGGCCACCGCCGCGGTCAGGAGCAGGATCACCCCTGCTCCGATCAGCAACATGCGTAGAACTTTCATTGCTCTTCACCCTCCTCTCTTGTGGATGACTGTGTGAGGTGGGCGTCAGAACCCACCCCCTTTTTGACGCCGCTGCGGACTGCCCGCCCGGGCGGCGTCACACTGCCCGACGACGTTGAGCGCCCCCGCGCAAAGTCGAGCAAGTGGACAAGCCAACTCAACTCTCGGTTATGAACTGTGGGCCAGCGGCCTGCCGCAGCGCGGCCACGTTCTCCGCCACCGACCCCGGCCCACCGAAGACCGCGCTGCCGGCCACCAGCACGGTGGCCCCGGCCCGGACCACCTCCCCGGCGTTCCCGGCCTTGATGCCTCCGTCCACTTCCAGCCACGCCCCGGAACCGATGCCATCCAGCATGGCCCGCAGCCGGGCGATCTTCGCCGTGCTGGCGGGGATGTAGCGCTGCCCGCCGAAGCCGGGGTTGACCGACATCACCAGCGCCAGATCCGTTTCGGGCACGCGAAGCGTCTCCTCCAGCGCGACCAGCGGGGTGGCCGGGTTCAGGGCGACGCCGGCCTTCACACCGAGGTCTTTGATGGCCTGCACGGTACGGTGCAGGTGGGGGCAGGTTTCCACGTGTACGGTGATGATGTCCGCCCCGGCGCGGGCGAAGTCGGCCAGATAGCGGTCGGGGTTCTCGATCATCAGATGCACGTCCAGCAATGCGCCGGTCTGCTCCCGCAGCGGGCGCAGGGCCTCCACTACCAGCGGGCCGATGGTGATGTTCGGGACGAAGTGGCCGTCCATCACGTCCACGTGCAGCCAGTCGGCGCCGGCCTGCAGGGCCTCACGGCAGTGGCTCTCGAGCCGGGCAAAGTCGGCGGAGAGGATGGAGGGGGCGAGGGTTATCATTGGGGATTGGGGATTGGCGATTTGAGATTGGAGGTTTGAGATTTGAGATTGGGGATTTGAGATTGGAGACACCTGCACTCCCCGGCACCTGCGTCCGGGGCAGGTGTGCGTGCGGTGCAAGTGTTGGATGCCGGGATCAGGAATCGGGGGTGGCGCGCAGGCGGCTGAGGGCGGCCACGGGTGGGGCAAAGGGGATCTGCGACAGCGCGCTGTACTTGCGCAGCAAATGGTAGGTGAGCAGCAACTGGGTGAGCGCCAGCGGGCGGCTGTGGCGGGTTTCGGCCTGGTCCTGATAATCGCCAAACTGGTCTTCAGCCAGGGGTCGCAGGTCCGGCAGGTGCTGCCAGATCGCTTCCCCCAGTTGCGCGGCGTGCGCGCCGGCCACGCTACCCTCCATCTCCAGGAAATCCACCGGGCGCCCGTTATCCCGGCCCAACTCGAGGCGGATGCCGGTACGTGCAGGTTGCGTGGCAGCGCCCGAGTCGGTCTCCAGCAGGTAGCTCAGGTCCGGGTGGGGAATGGTAGGGCGCAGCACCAGCCGCACGTTGAGGTCCGGGCCGGCTTGCTCCGCCGGGACGCCCTCCGGGGGGTAGAAGTGCACCACGATATCGGCGTGCTCGCGTTGGGGCCGGATGAAATCGCGCGAATCGGCCTCGCGTTTGGCCAGCGAGGCCAGCACCTGCTCCGGCGTGTAGCCGCGCTTGCTGGTGTCGCGCTTCACCTTCCAGACCCGGCGCAGGGACTCGAGCGGGTCGAGATATACCTTCACGTCATAGAACTGGCGCAGCACCGGCGTGGCAAAGCCCAGCAGCCCCTCCACCAGGACAAACTGGCGCGGCTGGACGTACTCCGGCCGCACCAGGCTGCCGGTGCTGTGATCGTAGACCGGCTTGAGTATTGGCTGGCCGTAGTGCAGGCGCTCCATGTGCAGTTCCAGCACGTCCAGGTAGTTGCAGTCGGGGTGCAGGGCAGAGATGCCCAACTGCGCCCGCTCGCGGCGGTCGTATTTGTGATAGTCGTCGGTGCAGACGTGGGTGACGCGCTCCGGGCCGAGGATGTTCACCAGGCCCTGGGTGGCGGTGGTCTTGCCGGCGGCGCTGTCGCCGACGATGCCGAGCAGAATGGGGCGTTGGCGGGTCATGGTCTATCTCTGTTTCATTCTGACACTTCAAACTTCACACTGCCCCACAGGTCCATCGCCTCGCGCAGTTCGGGGCAGGTGCGGGCAGCCTCTTCGAGGCTCTTGCCGGCGGCGATGGCCTCGGTGGCGACACGGTTGGCGCGCGCGCCGGCCCGGCTGCCGCGCGGGTGGCCGTGTGTGCCGCCGCCAAACAGCCAGAAGCAGTCATTGCCGTAGATGCGGTGCAGGTCCGGGATGTGCAGCACGTGAATGCCGCCGGAGGCCACCGGCCACACGGTCTTTAGCCCGGCAAAGTCCTGATCGAAGTACAGGCCGCGCTCTTCGTCGGCTGCGATGTGCCGCTCGCGGAGAAGATCAATGATGCCCAGCGTCTCGGCCTTCGCGCCTTCGAGTTTGCCGACGACCGTGCCGGTGTGCAGGTGGTCGCCGCCGATCAGTCGCAGCCACTTGGCGATCACGCGCATGTGGATGCCGTGATTCTTCTGGCGGGTGAAGACAGCGTGGAAGGCGCGATGGCAGTGGACGATCACGCACAGTTCGCCGGCCCGCTTGAAAACGTCGGCAGAGGCGGAGAAGCCGGCAGTGAGGAAGTCGAACATGATGTAGCGGCTGCCCTGGGCGGCAATGTACTCCAGCCGCCGCAGCGCCTCTTCGGTGGAACCGGCGGTCACGTTGAAGAAGTGCCCTTTGGCCTCGCCGGTTTCGGCCTCGGCCTTCTTGATAGCTTCCATGCCATACAGGAAGCGGTCGCGCCAGCGGTTGAACGGCTGGCTGTTCATGTTCTCGTCGTCCTTCGTCG
>CAYZNA010000455.1:0-3080 GCA_964478665.1 uncultured Anaerolineales bacterium | reverse complement strand
TCTCCCCTCCCGCCCCTCCCCACTCCCCCCTACCCACTCCCCACTCCCCCCTCCCCACCCCCACTCCCCACTCTCCACTCTCCACACTCCCCCATGCCCCTCACCCACCGCGACCTGACCTCCCCCGCCGAGTGGAACGCCGTGGCCGCCTCGCTGCCGGGCGCGCACGTGCTGCAATCGTGGGAGTGGGGCGAATTCAAGTCACGCCACGGCTGGCGCGCCCGGCGCCGGGTCTGGCAGCGCGAGGGCCGGCCGGTCGCCGCCGCGCAAATCCTCAAACGTTCACTCTCCGGCCAGGCCTTCGCCGCCCGCATGGGCATCCTGTACCTGCCACGCGGCCCGTTGCTGGATTGGAGCGACGCCGGCCTGGCGCGGGCCGTGCTGGCCGATCTGGAGGCGCTGGCGCGCCGCGAGGGCGCCATTTTCCTCAAAGTGGACCCTGATCTCCCGCTGGGGACCGGGCTGCCCGGCGCCCCGGACGAGGCCTCCCACCCGACCGGCCTCGCCCTGCGGGAGACGCTGATCGCGCGCGGCTGGCGCTTCTCCCCCGACCAGATCCAGTTCCGCAACACCGTGCAGGTGGACCTCACCCCGGACGAGGGCGCCATCCTGGCCCGCATGAAGCAGAAGACGCGCTACAACATCCGGCTGGCCGCCCGCAGAGGCGTGCAGGTGCGAGCCGGGAGCGCCGCCGATCTCGACCTGCTCTACCGGCTGTACGCCGAGACCGCCGCCCGCGACGGCTTCATCATCCGCCCGGCGGCCTATTACCGCGATGCGTGGGGCAGCTTCTTGCAAGCCGGCCTGGCCCCCGATAGCAGCACTCGGGGGCTGGCCGAGAGCCTGATCGCCGAAGTTGAGGGGGCGCCCGTGGCGGCTGTGATCGCCTTCCGCTTTGGCGACCGGGCGTGGTACATGTACGGCATGTCCTCGGAGGCCCACCGCGAGAAGATGCCCAACCATCTGCTGCAATGGGAGGCCATGCGCCGCGCCCGCGCCGCCGGTTGCACGGTCTACGACTTCTGGGGGGCGCCCGATGACTTCGACGAGCGCGATCCGATGTGGGGCGTGTTCCGCTTCAAAGAGGGCTTTGGCGGGCAGGTGGTGCGCACTTTGGGCGCGTGGGATTTCCCCGCCAGCCGCCCGCTGTACTGGCTATACACGCAGGCCATGCCGAAGGTGCTGGAGGCCATGCGACTTCGTTCCGGGCAGAATCCGCAGCACGGTGGAAATTGGTCATAGCTCAAACACCCTTCCCACCCGAGGCCTCATCCCCTCAGCCCCAGCAGTTCGTAAATCTCCACCGGCTGCTCGCGGCCCTTCACCCTGACCGGCCCCAGCGCCCTGGCGTTGACCTGCTCGGCCACGCGCTCGTAGGCCGCGTGGCTGATCAAAATCTGGCCCCGGCCAGAAATCTCCTGAATGCGCTTGGCAAGGTTCACGTCATCGCCAATGGCCGAGTAGTCCAGGCGCAGGCGCGCGCCCACCATGCCCACCACGGCGGTACCGGCGTTGATACCAATGCCAAAGCCCAGCCGGAACTGCGGGTCCACCGTCTCATGGAAGGACTCGATGTCGCGCTTCATCTTGAGCGCGGCGTGTACCGCTCGCAGGGTATGGTCGGGCTGGCGCAGCGGGGCGTTGAACAGGGCCATGATGGCATCGCCCATGAACTTATCCAGCGTGCCTTCCTGCAGCAGCACGGCCTCGGCGCCCATGCCCAGATAGCTGTTGAGCACGTCCAACAATCGCACCGGGTCCAGATGCTCGCTGAAGGTACTGAAGCCGCGAACGTCGGCGAACAGCACTGTGACCTCCTGGCGCAGGCCACCCAGCTTGAGCTGCGAGGGGTCGTCCGGCAGACTCTCGATCACCGCCGGAGAGACCATGCGCTGGAAGATCTCGTACTTGCTGCGCAGGCGCTTGGTCTCGGTCAGGTCGTCCACCACAATCGCCACCCCGCCGGTCACCTGGTCGGCGTCCTTTAGCGGAGAAAGGCTCAGGCTCAGGTTGACCGTTCCCCGTTCGGGCAGGGTGGGGTTGACCTCGATACCCACAAAACGCCGGTCCGCCGCCTTTACGTCCTCGATCCGGCGCGGCAGGCCGGGGTCCAGCGGCGGCAGCAACTCCGAAAGGGACAGGCCGCGCAGGCGCTCAGCAGCCACCCCCAGAATGTTCTCGGCGGCGCTGTTGACAAGCGTGATCCGGTCCTGGATGTCGGCGGTGATCACGCCGCTGGCAATCGAGGCGAACACGTTGTCCATCAAGCTCTTCAGTTCGGTTACCTCGGCCAGGGTCTGCTTGACGCTCTCAAACAGGCGGGCGTTCTCCAGCGCCACGGCTGCCTGGTTGGCGAAGGATGCCAGCAAGTCGCGCTCGCGTTCGGTGAACAGGCCGGTGCGCACGCGGTTATCGGCGTAAATCACCCCGGTGAGCACGCCCTTTACTTTGAGCGGAACGCACAGGATCGAACGCAGGCTGTAGGCCACCACGCTCTCCTGCCCGCCAAAGCGCGGGTCCTCCTGGGCGTTGGTGGTCACCACCGGCTCGCCATCGCGGGCCACCCGCTCCACAATTGTGCGGCTGATCTCCGACTCGGATTGGTCGAGCGACTCGCGGCTCATGTTGCGTGCGATGCGGAAGTTCAACTGGCCGCTTTCGTCGCGCAACATCAAAAAGCCGCGCTCGGCGCCGGTGAGACGAACGAGGGTGTCCATCACCTCGTTGAGCACGGTGGTCAGGTCCAGCGAGGAGTTGACCACGTGGCTGATTTCCGCCAGCGCGCGCAGGTTTTGTAGCTCCTGCGCCTGGTTGGCGAGGATGGCGCGATTCTCGCGCAGGCGGTCGGCCAGGTAGTCCAGCCCTTCCAGCACGCCCGGTGGAATGCGCAGACCGGCCCGTTGCAGCAGGTCTTTCTGGCTGGCGATCAGCCCGCGCAGGTCGGCAGCCAGTTTACTCAGGGCAGCCAGTTCTGCGACCGGAGACTTCTCTTCTGTTGGCATGGTGCTCCTGATGGCGGATTGGAGATTGGAGATTGGGGATTGGAGATTGGGGATTGGAGATTGGGGATTGGAGATTGG
>CAYZNA010000454.1:964-3091 GCA_964478665.1 uncultured Anaerolineales bacterium | reverse complement strand
CCAATCCCCAATCTCCAATCCCCAATCCCCAATCTCCAATCCCCAATCCCCAATCTCCAATCCCCAATCCCCAATCCCCACTCTCCGCTCCGCCGCGGTCTCGGCTTCGCCTGCGCCTTCAAGAACGTGGGCTTCTCCTTTGGCTTCCCGGAAAGCTGCTGGGCCAGGGTGGAGCTGCGCGGCAAGGCGGAAATCGAGGGGGCAATTTTGTATCACGCCGGGGCGGAGGTGGGGCAGGGCGCGCACACCGCCCTGGTTCAAATGACCGCTGAGGCGGCCGGCCTGTCGCCGGAAAAGGTGACATTGGTCGTCTCCGACACCGCCACCAGCCTCAACTCCGGCAGCGTGTCGGCCTCGCGCATGACCTTCATGGCCGGCAACGCCATCCGCGGGGCGGTGGCGCAGGCGCTGCAAAAGTGGCAGGATGAGGAACGCCCGGCGATCGCAACCTACCAGCACCGCGCGCCGGCCACCACGCCCTACGACCCGTTGACCGGCCACGCCATGCCGAACTTCGCCTACGGTTACGTGGCCGAAGCGGTGGAGGTGGAGGTGGATACCGAGACCGGTCACGTGCGGCTGCTAAACGTCATCTGCGCCGACGACGTGGGCCAGGCAATCAACCCGCAGCAGGTGGAGGGCCAGATCGAGGGCGCGGTGGTGCAAGCCCTGGGCTACGCCATTCTGGAGAACTTCCAGCAAGTGGATGGCTACGTGCGCACCCCCTACCTGAGCAACTATCTGATCCCCACCGTGTGGGACGTGCCGGCGCAGGTCAAGTCGGTGATCGTGGAAACCGCCGACCCGCGCGGTCCGTGGGGGGCGCGCGGCATGGCCGAGATGCCCTTCCTGCCGTTGGCCCCGGCCATCGTGGCCGCGGTGCACGACGCCACCGGGGTGTGGATAGACAGCCTGCCGCTCACCCCCGACAAGGTGCTGCGCAAACTGCGCAGGCAACGCGAGCCGGGAACGCAGAGGCCGGCATAAGGAGAGATTTCCCCACCGGGACCGGTATAATTCGGGACGATGAACGATCTGATCACAGGCGCGCGCGCGCTGCTGCAACTGGAACTCTCCCCGGCCCAACAGGCCGCCTTCGAGCGCTACGCTGACCTGCTGGTGGCCTGCAACCAGGAATTCAACCTGACTGCCATCACCGACCCGCACGGGATTGAAGTCAAGCATTTTCTGGATTCGCTCTCGGCGCTGCTGGCGCTGCGCTGCGCCCCCGATGCCCGGCTGATAGATGTGGGCAGCGGGGCCGGCTTCCCCGGCATACCACTCAAGATCATCTGCCCGCACCTGCGGGTGACGCTGGTGGAGGCCACCGGCAAAAAAGCCGCCTTCTGCCGGCGAGTGGTGGACGAGCTGGGCTTGCAGGGGGTGCAGGTGCTCCACGCGCGGGCCGAGCAGGTCGGTCACGACCCGGCCCATCGCGAACAGTACGATTGGGCGCTGGCCCGCGCCGTGGCGCGCATGCCGGTGCTGCTGGAATACCTGCTGCCGCTGACGCGGGTGGGGGGCTGCGCCCTGGCCCAAAAGGGGGAGGACGCCCCGGCGGAGGCGCACGCCGCCGGCCGGGCGTTAGCATTGCTCGGCGGGCGCCTGCAACGACTGGTCCCGGTAGAACTGCCGGGCGTAGCCGAGACGCGCTACCTGGTGCTGTGCGACAAAGTGGCCAGCACCCCTCGCCAATATCCCCGCCGGCCGGGGGTGCCGGTGAAGAAGCCGCTCTGAGACGTTGAACGTTGAACGTTGGAACGTTCAACGTTCAACGTTCTCCACCATCGTGCCCCCCTGAACGCTCCACACCCGCGCCTTTTGCTTGAACGGGTCGGTAAACAGATCGAGGTCGGTGGTGGTCATTACCGCCTGCTCGGCGCCGTTGATGCGGGCCAGCAGGTCGGCGCGGCGCTCGGGGTCAAGTTCGGCCAGAATCTCATCCAACAACAGCACCGGCCACTCGCCGGCCTTCTCGCGCATCCAGGCGGTCTCGGCCAGCTTGAGCGAGAGCAGCGCCGTGCGGATCTGCCCACGCGAGCCGTAGGCGCCCAGGTCCAGCCCGGAGGCCAGAATGCGAAGCTCGTCCCGGTGGGGGCCGGTAGTGGTCATCCCGCGCGCGATCTC
>CAYZNA010000454.1:0-954 GCA_964478665.1 uncultured Anaerolineales bacterium | reverse complement strand
CTACAGCACGATCAGGTTGTCCCGGTGGATGACCTCGTCGCCGTTGGAGTAACCGAGTAGCTCGGCGATCTGCGAGGTCTTCTGGCCCTGGCTGCGGGCGATCTCGCGCGCGTCGTAGGAGACGAGTCCGCGCGCGATCTCCTCGCCCCGGCTGCCCTGCAGCCGCGCCAGCAATCCGGCCCGGATCTGGTCCAGCGGAATGCCGCCGCGCTCGATAGGGATGTCCATGGGCAGTTCGATCTGCCCCCCCGGCGGGGCGGCCGGGTCGAAGGAGGGCTGGTAGGCCAGGCGCAGGGCCTCCGCCTCGCGGGTAAGGGCGCGGTGGATGGGGGCGGCCAGCCGCTCCAGTTCGCCCAGCGCTGCCGCGCGCGTCTGCAGGATGATGGCCCCATTCTCCACCAGTTGCTCATCCCAGAAATCGAGTTGGGCCGGATCGCCCCTGCTTTCGGCCAGGGTTTTGAGCAGGGCGTTGCGCTGCAAGAGCACTTTGCCGTACTCGCTGAGTGCACCGGCGTAGGCGCGGTCCACCTGCGCCAGCGCCGCGTCGAGGTAGCGCCGGCGGGCCGACGGAGGGCCTTCGATCACCCCCATTTCTTGCGGCAGAAACATCACCGCGTTGAACTCGCCGGCCAGATCAGAGACCTTGCGCCGCACGCCGTTGACGTACACTTCTTTTTTGAAGCGCGACTCCCCGGGGCCGGCCGGTTCGTCAATCAACCGGATGTCCAGGCGCCGGGTCCCCTCGCGGGTTTTGATCTCGGCCACCAGCCGGGCAAAGGGCCGCGCCTGGTGCAGCGCGCGGAAGTTGATCAGTTGGCGGTCGCTGGAGGCATGCGGCGAGCTGGCAGCAGTGAAGTAGTGGATGGCTTCCAGCAGGCTGGTCTTGCCCTGGGCGTTGGCGCCCACCAACAGCAGCGCGCCGGGAGGGAAGTCAGCCTCCAGCCGGGCGTAGTT
>CAYZNA010000453.1:0-3104 GCA_964478665.1 uncultured Anaerolineales bacterium | reverse complement strand
CCGGGGCCGACACCTCGATCGGCAGTCCGTCCCTCCCCGGCGCTGCGCCGGCCCCGCCGCCGCGCGCCGAGCCATCCAGTTTGGCCAGCACAACGCCGGTGACCTGCACCGCCTCCTTGAAGGCGCGCGCCTGGGCCAGCGCGTTCTGCCCGGTTGTGGCGTCCAGCACCAGCAAGGTATGGTGCGGCGCGCCCGGCAGCACTTTCCCCACCACGCGCCGCACCTTCTTTAGCTCTTCCATCAGGTTGAAGCGGGTGTGCAGCCGGCCGGCAGTATCCACAATCAGCACGTCCATCCCGCGCGCCACGGCCGCCGCGGCCGCATCGTGGACCACCGCTCCGGGGTCGCTGTTCGGCTGGCCGGAGATCACCGCCACCCTCAGCCGCTCGCCCCAGATCTCAAGCTGGTCCACTGCCGCCGCGCGGAAGGTGTCGCCGGCGGCCAGCAGCACCGACTTGCCCTGCCCCTGCAGGGCGTGCGCCAGCCGGGCGATGCTGGTGGTTTTGCCGGCGCCGTTCACGCCCACCATCAGGATCACGGTCGGGGCGGCGGGAAAGGTCAGGGGGGCGGGGGAATCCAGCCGGGAGAGCAACGCTTCCCGCAGGACGCCGGCCAGTTCGCTGGCGCGGATCATGCCCCGCGCGGCGGCGGCTTCGCGCAGTTCATCCAGCACTTCGCTGGCGGCGGCCAGGCCCATGTCGGCCTGCACCAGCGCAGCCTCCAGTTCGTCCCACGTATCCCGGGTCAGCTCACTCTGCCCCAGCAGGGTGGCAATGCGGCCAAACGCCGCCTGCCGGGTGCGCGAAAGGCCGTCGCGCCAGCGGTTCATGCGGTTGAACATGGGCGGGATTATACCATCCGTGGAGCGGGGAGCGGGGAGGGGGGGAGCGGGGAGGGTGGAGGGAAATCGCTCCGCGCTTCGCCTCAGCCCGATCAGTGCGGTATAATCTGCGACATGTCCCAGCTCTCCCATCTCGACGAAACTGGCCGCGCGCGCATGGTGGACGTGGGCCATAAGCCCGACAGCGAGCGGCTGGCGGTGGCGCGCGGCGAGGTGCGCATGAAGCCGGAGACGCTGGCCCTGATCCGCGCGGGCAACTTGAAGAAGGGCGACGTGCTGACCGTGGCGCAACTGGCCGGGGTGATGGCCGCCAAGCGCACCGCCGAGCTGATCCCGCTCTGCCACCCACTGCCCCTGACCCACATTGACGTGACCTGCCGCCTGGCTGGCGACCTGCCCGGCGTGGAAATCACCGCCACGGTGCGCACCACCGGCAAGACCGGGGTGGAGATGGAGGCGCTCACCGCCGTTTCCGTGGCCGCGCTGACGGTGTACGACATGGCCAAGGCAGCGGAGAAGACGATGAGGATTACGAATGTGAGGCTGGTGGAGAAGAGGGGCGGACAGTCGGGAGACATCGTGCTGGAAGACATGGAAGACTCTGCCGAGATTCAACATCTGCGCCGGAGCCTGCAGGACGAAGAGGAAGAGGCGATTCAGTGGGAACAGGCGCGGGCTGAACTGCCCGCGTGACAGACGGAGGAAACAATGGACACGATTGTGTTGCAGCCCACCGTGCGCGAAATGCTGGAGAAAGACGCCGAGCAGGAAGAACGCAGCATGAGCGAAATCGTCAACGAGGCGATTGAGCAGTACTTGCTGGAGCGCCAGCGCGCAAAACTGGAGCGGGAAATCGAGGCTTACGAAGCCATGCACACGGAACTCCGGCGGCAGCATTTTGAACAGTGGGTGGCAATCCACGAGCAGCGGCTGGTGGACCACGATGCTGACCGGGCCGCGCTTTACAGGCGAGTACGAACCAGATACGGCCGCACGCCGGTGCTGATCCGGCAGGTGGGGGAACAGCCGGCGGAAGACATCTGGATTCGCACGCCCAGTACTGGCAAGATCGAATAATGAAGTTCCCATACAACTCCCACTACTTTCCAGCAGCGCCCGGCGTTGAGGTCCGGCTCGGTGCACCGGACGAGTCGCTCTCACTCGGCCCGCTTCCGGCTTTCGTGGATACGGGGGCAGACATCACCGTTATTCCAAAGAGATACGTCAAGCGGCTGCAGCCGTTCACCGACGACTATCGCTATTTGCGCAGCCAGTGGGGCGAACGGCGCAGAGTAGCAGTGTGCTCACTGGAGATCGGTATTGGTGCGCTTCACCTGCCGTCGGTCGAGGTGGTTGCGGACGAACGCGGCGATGAGACCATCCTGGGCCGCAATGTTCTGAACAAACTGGTCGTGACTTTGAACGGCCCGAAGCGGGTGGTAGAGATATTGGAATGACCCTCACCCTGCTCCTCTTCGCCACCCTCCGCACCCACGCCGGAACGGGCCGGGTAACGCTGGACGTGCCCGACCCGGCCACCGTCGCCTCCCTCAAAGCTGCCCTCGCGGCAGCCGTCCCCGCCCTCGCCGAGCACCTGCCGCACGCCCTCGTCTCGGTCAACCACGAATTCGCCTTCCCCGACGACCCCATCCACGAGGGCGACGAGATCGCCCTCTTCCCTCCGGTCTCCGGCGGCGCCGGCCGGCCGCGGGACGCAATCTCAAATCTCCAATCCCCGATTACCATTTACCACATCACCACCGCCCCCCTCGACCTCAACGCCCTGCTCGCCTCCATCACCCTGCCCACCACCGGCGCGGCCTGCGTCTTCACCGGCATGGTGCGCGGGCGCACGCAGCGGGACGGCCTGCCGCACGAGACCGAATATCTCGAATACGAAGCCTACCCGCCCATGGCCGAGGCCAAAATGCAGCAGGTGGCCGAGGAGATCCGCGCCCGCTGGCCGGCGGTGGAGGGCATCGCCATCGTGCAGCGGGTGGGGCGGCTGGACCCCGGCACGCCCACCGTGCTCATTGCCTGCTCGGCGGCCCACCGCGACACCGGGGTGTTCGAGGCCGCACGCTACGGCATTGACCGGCTGAAGGAGATCGTGCCGGTGTGGAAGAAGGAAGGCGGGCCGGATGGGGAGGCGTGGGTGGAGGGCAAATACGCGCCAGAGCCGACCGATCGGGCGGACGTGAAACGTGACGTGATGCGTGAAACGTAGTCCTTCCTCCTTCCTCCTTCCTCCTTCCTCCTTCCT
>CAYZNA010000452.1:687-3104 GCA_964478665.1 uncultured Anaerolineales bacterium | reverse complement strand
TGAGAAGGACGGCAACCAGCTCGCCATCCGATAAAAAACAGACCTGTCAGGTTTCCGAAACCTGACAGGTCTGTTGTTCTGAAACACAGAGGGAAGGGAAACCGTAAAACAGGCGCGGGCGGGGGATATACGCCCCCCGCCCGCGCCTGTTTTCTTCATCGTTTCTTCATCGTTCGCAAGGAGCTAAAAGTCGTGGCAGATTTCAAATTGATGCGCGAGCTGACCGTGACCAACCACAAGAAGATCGTCCTGCTGGTAATGGACGGGTTGGGCGGCCTGCCGGTGCAGCCCGGCGGCCCGACCGAGCTGGAGGCCGCCCGCACCCCCAACATGGACCGCCTGGCCGCCGAGGGCTGCCTCGGACAGACCATCCCGGTGGCCCCCGGCGTGGCCCCCGGCTCCGGGCCGGCCCACCTCGCCCTGTTTGGCTATGACCCCCTCCAGTACGAGGTCGGTCGCGGCGTGCTGGAGGCCTTCGGCATCGGCCTGCCGGTGGGCGAACACGACGTGGCCGCGCGCGGGAACCTGTGCACCGTGGACGCCGAGGGCAAGATCAGCGACCGGCGCGCCGGCCGCATCCCCACCGAGGCCGCCGCACCGCTGGTGGAGCGGCTGGCCGGCATCCGCCTGCCGGGGGTGGAGATCGAGGCCAGGCCGGTCAAAGAGTATCGCTTTGCGGTAGTTATGCGCGGCGAGGGGCTGGAGGCCGAGGTTGACGACACCGACCCGCAGCAACTGGGGGCCGCGCCGCTCCCGGCCCTGGCCCGCGCTCCCGGCAGCCAGCGCACCGCCGAGCTATACAACCGCTGGATCGCGGAAGCGCGCCGGCTGCTGGCCGATCAGGAGCGGGCCAACGCCCTTACCCTGCGCGGCTTCTCCGGCGACCCGCGCCTGCCCAAATACGCCGAGGTGTACAAACTGCGCGCGGCCTGCATCGCGGTCTATCCCATGTACAAGGGGGTGGCCCGGTTGGTGGGGATGGAGGTGCAGCAGTTCCCCGGCGAGGGGCCGGCGGACGAAGTCGCCGCCCTGCGCGCCTGCTGGAACGACTACGACTTCTTCTTCGTGCACGTCAAGCCCACCGACAGCCGGGGCGAAGACGGCGATTTCGAGGGCAAGGTGAAAGTGATCGAGACGGTGGACGCCGCCCTGCCGGCCCTGCTGGACCTGCGCCCGGACGTGCTGGTGATCACTGGCGACCACTCCACCCCGGCCCGGCTGCGGACGCATTCCTGGCACCCGGTGCCGCTCCTGCTGTGGGCGCCGGCGGCCCACCGCCCGGACCGCTGCGCCGCCTTCGGGGAGCGGGAGTGCGCCGTGGGAGGCCTCGGCACCTTCGCCGCCGCCGACCTCATGCCGCTGGCGCTGGCCCACGCCGAGAGGCTGGTGAAATACGGCGCGTGAAGGAAACTCGGTGTACAATCTGAACGATGGACACCCACAAAACCGGTGAAACGCGCCACCTGACCCGCGAGGAAATCCTGGGCCGCATCCGCCACGACCTGCTGGCCGCCCGCGAAGACGTGGTGGGCATTATCGTCTTCGGGTCGTTTGCGCGCGGGGAGAGTTGGCGCGACGTGGATGTGCTGGCGGTGCTGGAATCGCTGGACAGCGAGAAATCCGCCTGGGTGGCCGCGGCTACCGCACTGAGCAATGCCATTCAACTGGATACAGCGGTGGAAGTGTTCCCGTACTCGCGGCGAGGACTCTTACGCGGACTGCGCAACCACGGCCCATTTCTGTTGGATGTGGCAACGGACGGCCTACTGTTGCACGACCAGGCCAACCTCGGCGAGGCACTGGCGGAAACGCGGCGCTACATTGAGGAACGCGGCATCCGGCGCACCGGGCCGGGCGGGTGGCAGTACCCGGTCCGGTATCGCCGGAACACTCCGCTCTCGGAATCCGGCAACGAGGATTTTGTCCGGCGCTGGCTGGAGGATGCCGAGCGAGACGCTGAGGCCGCGCAGGCTCTGCGTGAGCGAGGGTTGCACGACCGGAGTGTGTACCACTGCCAGCAGGCAGTCGAGCGGGCCGTAAAGGCCGTTCTGGGCTGCTCAGGTCTTTTCGAACGCACCCACTTCGTAGCCAGAGTCCTGCGCCAGCAGATTGGGGGAGGCAAGTTCGGCGAATGGAATACGCGCCTTTCGCTGCTGGCCGACATTGCCGGCGACCTGGAGAGGCACGCCTCCCGCAGTCGCTACATCATCGAGGGTAGAGACGGCGAAGAACTATGGGTACCGTCCGAACACTACTTCGAGGCGGACTCCAGGGATGCCCTGCAACAGACCAGGCAAGCACTGGTCACCGCCCGCGAGTTCGTGGACTGGTGGTTCGCGCCAGAGGCAGAGCAGTCCTAACTCTTCACCCGCAGGCCGAACCACGCCCCCGCCCCCGCCACCAGCGCCTCCCCAATC
>CAYZNA010000452.1:0-677 GCA_964478665.1 uncultured Anaerolineales bacterium | reverse complement strand
CCGCCCGCAATCAGCACAAAAGCATCCTGCCAGAAGCGCAGCGGGAACAGGCGAATGAGGGTGTCCGAGTACTCAAACACCCACGTGCCCGAGGCAAAGAACACCTCGTGGAATTGGGTGAAGAAGGTGTTGAAGTTGATGGCGATGTAGGCGATCACGCCGAGGAACAGGAGCAGCGTCAGCCCGGCACCACCCAGCAGTCCGCTGCGCGCCGCCGCCCGGTTGCCCGTCAGCCACAGCCCCGCGCTGACCAGCAGGATCGCCAGCCCGGACGCAATCCACACCCCCATCGCCGCCTGTGTCACGCGCTTCACGTCCACCATGTGACTCAGTTCGCGGGCATTGTACTGCGGGCTGCCGTCCGGGAAAGTCTGCTGCCCCAGAAACTCAATCCCCTCGCTATTGAAGAGATAGTTCAGCGCAATCGGGGCGTAGGCCAGCCGCTCGGACTGTGAGAAGCCGTAGGGGTCGGGCGGGAAGTCCGGCTGGCCGTACTCGTACTTCAGGAAGGCGTTGCTCATCGCCAGCCGGACGTTGGTGAGGATGAGAAAGACGGGGAGAAGGATGACGACCAGCACGCGCAGGGTGGAAGTCAGCCAAACGGGGAAGCGTTTCATAGCGGTACTCACCAATTCGCAAAGCGGATACCCCGGAGGGTTTCGGCCTTTTCACGTAGC
>CAYZNA010000451.1:0-3127 GCA_964478665.1 uncultured Anaerolineales bacterium | reverse complement strand
CCCGTAGCCCGCGCCGCCCGTAGCAGCGGCATCCCCATGCCGCTGCCGTGCGAAATCGGGGCATGGGCTGCGAAACCGGGGCATGGGGATGCCCCGGCTACGGGTGGAAAACCCGCGCCGCCCGTAGCAGCGGCATCCCCATGCCGCTGCCGTGCGAAATCGGGGCATGGACTGCGAAACCGGGGCATGGGCTACGAAACCGGGGCATGGGGATGCCCCGGCTACGGATGAAAAACCCGCGCCGCCCGTAGCCCGCGCCGCCCGTAGCAGCGGCATCCCCATGCCGCTGCCGTGCGAAACCGGGGCATGGGGATGCCCCGGCTACGGGCGAAAAACCCGCGCCGCCCGTAGCAGCGGCATCCCCATGCCGCTGCCGTGCGAAACTCGTGCGCGGGCGTCGCGTCAATCGCAAGGGTGGCTGAGCTGTCACGTCTGGTCTATAATTGCGCGGAACTGCAATGGGGGGGACAGGAGACTCATTGTTGCAGGCTGAGCAGAGGGTGAAAACAAGGACATCCACCGTGACAGCCGGTGGGATTCTGAGCAGCCGCCAGCGCCGGGTCCTGCGGGAATACCTGACCGGCTATCTGATGATCCTGCCTGCCGGTCTGCTGGTGTTCCTCTTCGGCCTCTTCCCGGTTGGCTTTGCGCTCTACGTCAGCCTGCAGAAATGGCGGCTGAAACGCGGCGAATTTCTCGGGCTGGCCAACTACGCCGGGGCGATCGGGAACCTCGCATATCTGGGCGCGTTTGCCTTCGCTCTAGCGGCGCTGTTCCTGGCCTGGCGACAGGTGCGGCGCGTGCAGGCCGAGGCGCGCGAGCGCGGCGAGCGTCCGTGGATACTGGCCCTGCCGGGGGTGCTGTACGCCGCGACCGCCCTCGCCTTCTTGCGCTGGGCCGTGCTGCTGCTTCCGGTTGTGCTGGACATTGCCGATAAGATCGTCGGCAAGCGGAAGACCCGCGAACTGTTCGTGGGCCTGCTCGGCGAGGCCTTCCGGGCCGAGAGCGTGCTGCCGGCATGGCGCCTCTTTCTCGCGCTGGCGGTGGCCAGCCTGCTGGTAGGCGCGTTGATTCTGCGTTTTCGACCCGGCGCGCGCACCTTGCTCCTTCAGGCGCAGTGGGCGCTGGCGTGGTTTTCCGGGGCGGTGGGGGTAATCCTGCTGCGCTTCACCCTGGGGCAGGTGGCCGCGGCCTACGGTGAAGCGGCGCAGAGCGGCGCCGATCCCGGCATCTGGCCGCAGGTCGTCATCATCGGCTCGGGCGTGATCCTGCTGGGGATGGCGTGGAAAGTGTGGGCCGGCGCGCCGGGGCAGGCCTCGGCGCTGAGCTTCGGACTGCGTTTGCTGGCGGCGGTCGCGCTGCTGGTGGGCGGCTGGCTGCTGATTGGCGAGCTGCCGGCAGTGCTGGCGGCCGGGGATGAGGAGCTGTGGTCCGGGCTGAAAGTCACCGCCTTCTACTCATTGGGCACCATTCCCTTTCAGTTGATCTTCGCGCTGTTCCTCGCAGTGCTGCTCTTCCAGAAGCTGCGCGGCTCCGAGTTCTTCCGCATGTTGTTCTTCCTGCCCTATGTCACCCCGGCGGTGGCCAGCGCGGCCGTCTTTCGCCAGCTCTTCTCCGAGCGGTTGCAGGCGCCGGTGAACCAGTTCTTGCGCCTGCTGGGGCTGCCGGCGCAGCAGTGGCTGCGCGAACCGGAGGGGATATTCAGTATGCTGGCGCAGGGCGTGGGGCTGAAGCTCCAGGCGTGGGCCGGCGGGCCAAGCCTGGCGCTGGTGGTGATCATGATCTTCTCGATCTGGACCTTCGTGGGCTACGACACGGTGATCTACCTCGCCGGGCTGGGCAACATTGACCGCGAGCTGGTCGAATCGGCCGAGATTGACGGCGCCAGCCAGTGGCAGACCTTCCGCTTCATCATCCTGCCTCTGCTCTCGCCCACCACCTACTTCCTCACGCTGATCGCCGTGATCGGCACCTTCAAGGCCTTCAATCACATCTGGGTGATGCGCGACGGGGCCGCCCTGGGCACGAGCGATACTTTCAGCGTGCTGATCTTCTCCGAGTTCTTCGAGAAGCTGCGCTACGGCTATGCCTCTGCGCTGGCCTTTGTGCTGTTTGCCGTGATTATAAGTCTGACCTACATTAACAACCGAGTACAGGGGTCGCGGGTGTTCTATGGCTGATTGCAACCGTCGAGAGGGGGCCGGGTCGGGCCGGCGGGCGTCGCCGCGCGGCATGGCCTTTCGCACCGTGCGCAAGCTGTTCACCTATCTTGTGCTGCCGGCCGGCGCGCTAATTGCGGTCACGCCGTTTGTGTGGATGGTCTCAACCTCGATGATGAGTCTGGGCGAGGCGCAGGGTGTGCGCTTCTTCCCGACCGAGATCCACCTGGAGAATTATGCCGACGCCTGGAGGGAAGCCGACTTCGCCCAGTATTTCGGTAACAGTGTAAAAATCAGCGCCATCACCCTGGCCGGCGAGATCACCTTCAGCGTGCTGGCGGCCTACGCCTTTGCCCGCATCCGCTTCCCCGGCCGGGACCTGATCTTCGGGCTGATGCTCAGCACCATGATGATCCCGGCCATGGTGACTATCATCCCCAACTTTCTGACCGTCACCTGGCTGGGGCGCATCGGTCCGATCAAGTGGATCAACAACTGGCCGGCCCTCACCATTCCCTTCATGGGCAACGTGTTCTCCATCTTTCTGTTGCGCCAGTTCTTTGCGCAAGTGCCGGACGAGTTGTACGACGCGGCGCAGATAGACGGCGCCGGGCACCTGCGTTTTTTGTGGCAGGTGGTGCTGCCGCTCTCCCGGGCGCCGCTGCTGGTGATCACCGTGCTGTCGTTCATCGGCTCATGGAACGCGCTGGCCTGGCCGCTGCTGGTGACCAACTCGCCCGCGTGGCGGCCGATTGCCGTCGGGCTGCTGGGTTTCATTGACGAAGCAGGACAACGATTGAATCTGATGATGGCCGGCGCGTTCATCACCATCGTCCCGATCTTGATCCTGTACTTCTTCGCCCAGAAGCAGTTCACCGAGAGCATCGTGCGCAGTGGGCTGAAGGGTTAAAGGGCAGTGGCGCAAAACTCACTTTTCCCGACCGCCGGAGTCAAGGCTTCAGCCGGGG
>CAYZNA010000450.1:2383-3135 GCA_964478665.1 uncultured Anaerolineales bacterium | reverse complement strand
TGGAGCCGGGCCTGGTTTTCTTCCCGTTGCAGTGTGGGGCTGCGGCGGGTCATGCTGCCGGTGTGGTACTGGTGGTAAATACGCCCGGTCATCAAGAGCAGCGGATATTCAGCATCGGGAACCTCGGCGGGAGGGATGTGGCCGGCCGGTTCGAAACGCCCCTTGCCCCTGGTGAAGTAGTACTTGTGCAGGAAGGGGGTGCCGGGATGCTGTCGGTCCCAGCAGGGCCACTGCAACCCCCAGCCCGATTCCAGCCGGTCATGATGCATGCCGCCGTAGATGGGGGCGAGCAGGCCGATTTGTTCCATGACCACGGCCACTGAATCTTAAGCCATCTCGGAACCGAGTCGATTTGAAAGCTCCATGATGATCTCGGAGTCGCTCCGGCAGCCGTCCAACGCCGGGATGGCCTGGCGGACCATCTGCACTCGCCGTTCGGAGTTGGTGAAGGTGCCGGTTTTCTCGGCGAAGGAGGCGGCCGGCAGGACCACGTCGGCGAGCCGGGCGGTTTCGGTCAAAAAAAGATCGACTACCACCAGGAACTCCAGCCCTTGCAGGGTGGCTTTTACCTTGGTCAGGACCGGGTCGCTGAGCATGGGGTTTTCGCCCATGATGTAGAGGCCGCGCAAGGTGCCCCCGGCCGCCCCGTGGGTCATGTCGAGCAACCGTAGGCCGGGTTTTCCCGACAGTTTGACCCGCCAGGCCTGCTCGAACTTTTCCCGGAAGTCGGGGTTGTCCACCGGCTGGTAGCC
>CAYZNA010000450.1:0-2322 GCA_964478665.1 uncultured Anaerolineales bacterium | reverse complement strand
GAGCGACGCCGGTGTCCGCTTTCTGCACGGGGCCGGTGAGCATGGCCAGGTTGGCGTGGGTCTGGACGTTGCCGGTGCCGCAGACATGCTGGGTGATGCCCAGGCAATAACAGATCACCGCCTTGTGGGCCCGGGCGTAGAGCTGGGCGGCCTGGCGGATCAGGGCCAACTCGACGCCGGTTATGGTCGCCACCTCCTCCAGATCGAGTCGGGATAAGAGGTCGCGCAGGGCGTGGTAGTTTTCAGTGCGCATCTCAATGAAGAGGTCGTCGGCCAGGTTTTCGTCGATGATCACCTTCATCATCCCGTTCAACAGTGGGATGTCGGTGCCGGGATTGAGCGGCAGATGGAGATGGGCCAGGGTTGCCAGGGTAGTCCGGCGCGGATCGATGACGATCAGTTTAGCGCCGCGATCCACGGCGGCCAGCATCCGCCGGGCGATCTGGGGATGGGCCTCGGTGGTGTTGGAGCCGGAAACCAGGATGACCTCGGCCCGCTCGATCTCGTTGATCGAGTTGGTCATCGCCCCGCTGCCGAAGGTGGTGGCCAGACCGGCCACGGTGGGGGCGTGTCAGAGGCGGGCGCAGTGGTCGATGTTGTTGGTGGTGAGTCCCGCCCGGGTGAATTTTTGCAGGAGGTAGTTCTCCTCGTTGGTGCATTTGGCCGAGGTGAAGAAGGCCACGCTGTCGGGGCCGTGTTGATCGCGCACGCGGCGCAGTTGGCCGGCCACTTCGTCGAGGGCGGCGTTCCACGAGACAGGAACGAATGAGCCTGAGTCCTGCATCAGCGGCGTCGTCAGCCGGTCGGGCGCGTGGACAAAGTCATAGCCGAAACGGCCCTTTACGCACAGGTTCCCGCGATTCACGGCGTTGTCGCGGCGGCCATCCACGCGGTAGATCGCGCCCCCGCGCACGCGCAGATCAATCTGGCATCCCACGCCGCAGTATGGGCAAGTCGTCGGAACGACAAGTTCGGGTGTGAGCATTCTTACCCCCTGAACTGGTACGACTGCAGCACTTTCATGTAATTGGCGCGCTCGAAGGCCGCCGGCTCGGACACCGCGCGCTGGCTCATGCTCCCCCGCAGTTGCGCGAGCGACTCGTATTCGTGCTCTTCCAGCCACAGGTCCAGTTCGCGCAGAATCTCGCCCAGCCGCTCCGGGCCGTGGTGCAGCAGTTCCGAGGCCAGCATGACGACTTTTGCGCCGGCCATCAGGCCTTTGACCGCGTCCTCGGCGGTGTGCACGCCGGAGGTCAGCGCGAGGTCGGCGTCCAGCCGGCCGTAGAGAATGGCAATCCAGCGCAGCGGCAGGCGCAGGTCGTCGGAGTCGCTCAACAGCAGGTTGGGATTCACCTCCAGCGCCTCGATGTCGAAGTCCGGCTGGTAGAAGCGGTTGAACAGCGCCAGCCCGCGCGCCCCGGCCCGCACCAGCCGCCGGGCCATGTTCGGCAGCGCGCTAAAATACGGGCTGAGTTTCACGGCGATGGGAATGTTCACCGTGTTCTTCACGTCGCGCAGCAGTTCAACGTAGGAGATTTCCACTTGCTCGCCGCTCAAGCCCGGATCGGCGGGCAGGTAGTACACGTTCAATTCCAGCGCATCCGCGCCGGCCCGTTCGATTTCGCGCGCATACTTCACCCAGCCCCCCGAAGAGACGCCGTTGAGGCTGGCGATGACGGGAATGGAGAGCGCCTGCGTCGCGCGCCGCACATGCTCAAGGTAGGCCTCCGGCCCGGCGCGATAATCGCCCACCTGCGGGAAATATGAGAGGGCCTCGGCATAACTCTCGGCGCCGCGCGTGAGGTAGGCATCCATCATCCGGTTCTCGAGCGTAATCTCTTCCTCAAAGAGCGAATAGAGCACGACCGCCGCCGCGCCGGCGGCCTCCAGCCGCTTCAGCGTGTCCAGCCGGCGCGAGAGTGGCGAAGCCGAAGGGACGAGCGGATTCTTCAGCGTGAGACCGAGGTAGGAGGTGGTCAGGTCCATGGTCATGCCTTTCCGTCCGCCGCCATCTGCTCGTAGGTTGCCCAGCGCCGCTTCACGTCGCCTTCGGCCAATTCGAGCAAACGCGCCGCCGTTTCGGGCTGGCTGCGCGTGAGCACGTGGAAGCGCCCTTCGTTGTACAGGAACTTTTCGAGCGGCAGGCTGGGGGCTCTGGAATCCAGTTGGAAGGGATTGAAACCTTTCGCCGCCCGGTCCGGATTGTAGCGGTACAGGGGCCAGTGACCGGAGGCGACGGCCGCCTTTTGTTGATCCAGTCCGTGCTGCAGGTCGTAGCCGTGCGAAATGCAGTGGCTGTAGGCGAGGATCAGCGACGGGCCT
>CAYZNA010000449.1:0-3142 GCA_964478665.1 uncultured Anaerolineales bacterium | reverse complement strand
TCGCCGCAATCACCAACCCCCAGACTCCCACCGCCACCGGCGAGAGCAGCGCCATCATGCCCAGCAGCACGCCAAGCTGGGCCGAGCACGGCACGCCCAGTGCCAGCAGCAGGGTGACCTGCACCCGCTCCTTGCGCGTCTCCAGCACACGCGTAGTGAGCGTGGCCATGGTATCGCAGCCCAGGCCGAGCACCATCGGCAACACCGCCTTGCCGTTCAGCCCCATGGCCTTGAACGGGCGATCCAGCATCACCGCCAGCCGGGGCAGGTAGCCGGAGTCCTCCAGAATGCCAAAGGCGATGAAAAAGGTGAGCACAATCGGCAGCACGATGGCGATACCGTAGGTCAGGGCCATGGTCACCAGCCCGTACTCGCCCACCAGCAAATCGCGCAGCAGTGCGACCGGGATCAGCCCGGCCAGCCGGGCCGCCAGCGGATTCAGCCACTGCCCGAAGAACACCGCCTCCATCCAGTTGACCAGCACCCCGGCCCCGAGCTGCCCCACGAACAGATACAGCCCGACCATCACCCCGGCCAGAATCGGCCAGCCCCACAGCGGATGCACCGCCAGCCGGCCAAAGGCCTCGGCCCGGCGGCGTTTGCCCGCCCCCGACTGCCTCACCACCTCGGCCAGCAGGCAATCTGCGCAGCGCAGCCGCTGGCGGGCGATCACGTAATTCAGCGGTTGGTCGTAGCGCGCCACGGTCTCGGCCACAATTGCGCTGATCTGCGCGTTGTGAGCGCCGCCGTAGCGGGCCAGCATGTCCCGGTCGCCAGCGAGGATCATCAGCCCGATGGCGCGCGCGCCGGCCCCTGTCCTTTCTAACAGCGGGGTGATCCGGCCCAGCGCGGCCTCGATGGCCCCGTCGTAGTGGATGCGGTAGCCCACCGGGGAGGCCGAATCCAGCCGGGCGCGCAGTTCATCCACGCCCTGCCCACGGGTGGCCACGGTCTCTACGACTTCTGCGCCCAGGGCCTGCGAAAGGCGCGTCAAGTCGAGCGAGAGGCCGCTGGCGCGGGCCTCATCGGCCATGTTCACGTCGAGGATGAAAGGGTGATCGAACTCGGCCAGTTGCAGGGTGAGCAGCAGCCCCCGGCGCAGGTTGCGCGCATCGGCCACCTGCACCACGGCCCGCGGCGGGCGGTCCAGCAACACGTTGCGGGTTACGCGCTCGTCATCCGAGCGCGGATAGAGCGAGTTGACGCCGGGGGTGTCAATCAGCGGCAGGTCGCCCACCTTGCCGGCGCTGATTTCCACCGTGGTGCCGGGGAAGTTGGAAACCTCCACGTAGCGGCCGGTGAGCGCGCCGAACAGGGCACTCTTGCCCACATTGGGGTTGCCGACCAGGATCACCGGGGCGTCCGGGTCCAGTACGGCGGCTTCGGAGTGACAGTGCATTGCCAAAAAAGCGCCTCGCCTGTGGCATCACAGGCGAGGCAACCTCCGTTCAAGGTTTGCGAACGAACGAAACGGGGAGGTGTCTCGGGCGTATCCTACCGCATGCCAAACGGGTCGTACAACGGATTGGTTCCGGTCCAGCAGCAATTGGAGTTTCCCGTCTGGCTACATTCCGGGCCACGCGAGCAACGGTATGCGGTTACACGCGCGGGTTGATCCGGCAACAGGTCCATTGGATAGACCAGCCGAACTTCCAGCGTTGCCTGTGCGCCGGCCCGGTCGCAGAAGATGGTTTTGCGAGGCGCCCATCCTGCTGTCGCCACAAGACACCTCCCCGGAGAACACGGGGTTTCAAAGAGACAAATCTGCTCTGAATTTACGCTCAAAACGGTCCAATGTGAGGTGCTGAATGTCACGCGCCGCGATGATGAACGGCCATTTCCTGTCGGCCGGGCGTGGGGCAAGTTTGCCCCGTCCCGCGCTCTGCGCTAGCGGGGTCGCGGGAAAACTTGCCCTACCGTGCCGGGATCAGAGGCGAGCGGCCAGTTGGGCGATGGTCTTTGCCAGGGGGGAGGCCGGGCGGGCGAGGGCCAGCGGGGCGCCCTGCATTACACTTTCGGGCTGGGCCGGGTCATAGGGGAGTTGTGCCAATAGCGGGCGCCCGAGGGCTTGCTGCACCTTCTCGGGTGGGAGCGCGGGGGCGGGACTGACCTGGTTGAGCACCAGCGACAGGTGTCCGTCTGCCAGACCCAGCGCCGGCAGGCTCTGCAGGGTGTGAAAGGTGGTCTGGACAGCGCCCGGCTCGGGGGTGAGCAAGCACAGCGCAGGTCGCGCTCGCCGCAGGAAGGCGAGCACCGCGTCATCCAGCACAGAGGGCAGGTCCGCCACCACCTCGTCAAAAAAGGTGAGCAGGGTATCGAGGATGGCGTTCCAGGCGGCGGGGGACAGGCCTTGCGGAGTGGGATGGGCCGGCGCGGGCAGCACGACCAATCCGCTGGGGTGTCGTTGTAACACCTTGCCCAGGCCTTTCTCCGGGGCCTGGGCCGGCAGCGCGCTCCAGCCGGGGCCGGGGGGCAGGCGCAGCCACAGGGAAACGTGCCCGCTGTTGCGCGAGAGGTCCAGCAAGCAGACTTTTCGCCCGGCGGCGAGCAGCACGGCGGCCAGATTGACGGCCACGGTAGTGCGGCCCACGCCCCCGCGCAACCCGGTGAGGGCAAGGGTTCGCCCGGCTCGGGGCCGAGGAGGCGCTGCCGCCGCGGGCGCCCCCGCAGCCGGCCCGGCCGGGGGCGCCGGTTCGGCTCCCACAGCCGGAGAAGCGGATCTGCGGCCCTGTTCCAGCACGCTGGCCACTTTCTGGCGCAGCTCGTTGGATTCCACCGGCTTGGCCAGAAAGCTGTCGGCGCCGGCCAGCAGGGCCATCTCGAAATCTACTGGCTGGGCGCGGGCGGTGAGGACCAGAATAATCAGGTCCTCCAACCCCGGGGTGGCCCGCAGCCGGCGGCAGACTTCGTAGCCGTCCATCTCGGGCATCATTATGTCCAGCACGACGAGGTCGTAGCGGTCCTCGCGCGCCATATCCAGCCCCTGCTTGCCGCCGGAGGCCCCGGCCACGCGGTGGCCGGAGCGGCTGAGTATCAGTGTAAACATATCGCGCAGCGCGCGATCGTCGTCAACGATGAGAATGTTTGCCACGGGCGGCTCGCTTTTATCGCAATGGCGCAAAACTCACTTTTCCCGACCGCC
>CAYZNA010000448.1:0-3152 GCA_964478665.1 uncultured Anaerolineales bacterium | reverse complement strand
GCGGTGGTCGGGATCGGGGTGGGGGTGGAGGTTTCCGGGGCGGGGGTGTCGCCGGGCGGGGGCGGGGTGAGGCTGGGTCGGGGAGAGGCGGTCGGGCCAGGGGGAATCGCGGTCGGGGTGAGGGAGGCGGTCGGGGTGGGGGAAGCGGTCGAGGTGGGGGAAGCGGTCGAGGTGGGGGAAGCGGTCGAGGTGGGGGAAGCGGTCGGGGTGGGGGTCAACGTCGCAGTGGGGGTGGGGGTGGGAGTCTCGCTGGGGGCCGGAGTCGGGGTGGGGTGCTGAATGGTGAGGTGGACGCGGACCTCGGCCTGTCCGCCGCCCTGCCGGAAGACGGTCAGGCGCAGGGTGACCGGGCCATCCGGCAGGGCGGAGGTATTCCAGTCGGCCAGCTTGCCGGGTCCCTCCACCGGGGTCGTGGTGGGGGTGGTGACGCCGCCCCAGCCCTGCGGGTCGTGGCTCAGGCCGTAGTCCAGCACGAAATGGTCGAATTCGCGGGTGGCGGCGGCCCGGCCCAGAATCGGCGCCAGCCCGGTGACAGTCTCGCCCTCGCGCGGGGCGCTGATTTCGATGATGGGCAGCGCCGTTTCGGCGGTGCACTGCTCCGGCGGGGCGAAGTAGACCGGCGGGGGAAAGCCGTTGTCCGCGGCCCACGCCTGCCCGGCCGGGTTCTCCAGAATCCATTTGACCGCGAACGGGTCGCTCACGTTGAGGGCGGACTTTTGCTCGGCGAAGTTGGGGCAGGCGGCCGAGGCCCGCAGCCCGGTGAAGGTGTCCACCCACACGCTCTGCCACAGGTCCAGGCCGGCCGGCAGCGGCGGCTGGTCGGCGGCGAAGAGTTCAGTGTAGGTGGCCGGGCACCTTTCCGAAGGTTCGGCGCCGGAGAGCGCGCACACGGTGCGCTCGATGATGGAGGCTGGCCGCACGAACGGGGTGTGGCCCGTCCCGGTGGCTTTCATGAACGCGGCCCAGATGGGCGCCGCGCCGGTCAGGCCGCTGACGCCCTCGGCCATGGGGCTGTTGTCGGCGTTGCCCACCCACACCCCCACCGCCAGATCGGGCGTGTAGCCCACGGTCCAGTTGTCGCGGAAGTCGTTGGTGGTGCCGGTTTTGGCCGCTGCCGGGAAGGTCAGGTTGAGGGGGTTGTTCTGACCAAAGGAAGGCTGGCGGGCGTTGTTATCCGAGAGGATGTTGGAGATCAGGTAGGCGTGCTCCGGACGGACTACCGGCGCGCCGGGCGGAGGCGTGTACTTGAGCACCTCGCGCCCCTTGTAGTCGCTGATGCGCAGGATGGCGACCGGGGGCACGCGCAGGCCGCCGTTGGCAAAGGCGGCATAGGCCGCGGTCAGCTCCAGCGGGCTGACCTCGCCCCCGCCGAGGGTCAGGCTCAGACCGTAGTCCGGGCGGGTGAGGCTGGTGATGCCCAGCCGCGCGGCGAAGGCGACCAGCCCCTCGCTTTGCGGCGTGGCCGGGTTGTCATAGATGCCCACGAATTGCAGCGTCTTGACCGCCGGGATGTTGTACGAGTTGCCCAGCGCGCGGCGCAGCGTGACCGGGCCGTGGAAGCGCCCGTCGTAGTTGACCGGTTTGTAGGGCGGGCGGGTGTCGTCGGGATCGCCGGAGGGCGGGAACTCGGAGGGCACGTCCCACAGCAGGGTGGCCGGGGTCCAGCCTTGCTCGAAGGCGGCCACATAGGTGAGCGGCTTGATGGACGAGCCGGGCTGGCGCGGGCGCACGGCCATGTTCACCTGCCCGCTGATGGCCTCGTTGTAAAAGTCGGCCGAGCCGACCATCGCCAGAATCTCGCCGGTGGCCGGCCTGATTGCCGCCAGCGCCCCATTAGTGGCGTGCTTACCGGCCAGCCTGCCAAGCTGCTCGATCACGGTTCGCTGGGCCAGGTCTTGCAGCGCCGGGTCCAGGGTGGTGTAGACGCTGAAGCCGGAGCGGTAGATCATCTGCGGGTCGAACTCTTGCTCCAGCAGCGAGCGCACGTAAGTGACCCAGTGCGGATACTTTATCTCGGCGCGCGGCGGCTGGAAGTTGTAGCCGGCGGTCTCAGCCGCGGCTGCTCCGGCCTCTTCCGGGGAAACGCACACCGGCTGCGGGCTGTTGCTCACGTAGATGCAGCCCTGCTCCTGGGCGGTCAGAACCAGCAGGGTGAGCACCTGTTGCTGGCGCAGCAGCGTGGCCTCTTTGTTGGTGAACACGTCGTACACTGCCGGGGCCTGCGGCAACCCGGCCAGAAACGAGGCCTGCGCCAGGGTCAGCCGGTCGGCGCCGGTGTGAAAGTAGGTTTCGGCGGCCGCCTGCACGCCGTAGGCCAGGTTGCCGTAATAAATCTCGTTCAGGTACAGCTCCAGAATCTCGTCTTTGCTGTACTGGCGGGTGATTTCGGCCGCCAGGATGATCTCGCGGATCTTGCGCCGGTTGGTGCGCTGGTTGCGCTGCTCGGCGTCGAACAGCAGCGCGCGGGTGAGCTGCTGGGTGATGGTGCTGGCGCCGGAGACGGTTTCGCCGCTGCGGTAGTTCTGCCAGATGGCGCGCACGATCGCCAGCGGGTCGAAGCCCGGATGGCTGTAAAAAGCCTTGTCCTCGGTGGCGATGGTGGCGGCCACGAGGTAGGGAGAAATGCTCTTCAGCGGCACGTACGTCCGCCGCCCGGCCTGCGGATCGAGAATCTCGTACAGCAGGTCGCCGTTGCGGTCGTAGATGCGGGTGGTCTCAAACTGCGCGGCCTTTTCGCGCAGGCCGGCGATGGAGGGCAGGGTGCGGGCGATGCTGAAATATTCGTACAGCAGGACGCCTCCCCCCAGCAGGATGAGCGCCGCACTGACGAAGGCGCCGGCAATGGTCGCCTTTAGCAGGCATCCCCCGAGGCGGGAGGCTCGACGTGGGGCGGAGGCTGCCGGACGTTGAACGTTGAACGTTCCAACGTTCAACGTTGCAACGTTCAACGCCGGATGGGCCGGGTTGACCGGGGCGATGGCCGGCGGCGCGGCAGGGATGGGGGGCAGGTAGGCCTCGGTGGGGGCCTCGCCCCGGGGGACGGCTTGCGGCCGGCGCGACTGCTCGTCAAGTGCCCGCAGCACCCCCGGCCGGGAGGGCGGGGTGGCGCCGGGGTCGGGCGGAGGTTCGGGGGTGGTTGGCGGCTGGTCGCT
>CAYZNA010000447.1:0-3171 GCA_964478665.1 uncultured Anaerolineales bacterium | reverse complement strand
CCTGTATGAAGTACCACATCTGGACCGAGGGCTGCCAGATGAACGTGGCCGATTCTCAGCGGGTGGCCTCTTCGCTGGAGAATCTGGGCTACCGCGCCACCGGCGAGGCCGAGGCCGCCGACGTGATTGTGCTGAACACTTGCGTGGTGCGCCAGAGCGCGGAAGACAGGGCCTATGGCCGGCTGACCTCCCTCGCCCCGCTCAAAAGGAGACACCCGGAGCTGGTCATCAACCTGATGGGCTGCCTGGTGGGCGTGCGCGGCGCGGAGAGGCTCAAGGAGCGGCTGCCCTACGTGGACGTGTTCTCTCCGCCCTCCGAGCCTGGCCCGCTGATCGAGTTTCTGGCGCAACGCGACGGGTTGGACCTGCTGCAGGCCGAAACCGCCCGCCGCTTCGCTTTTCAGGACGAAGCGACCAGCGTGCTCAAGCCCAACAACGGCGCGCTGCGACTGCCGGCCGGGGGCCTGGGCCGGGTGGTGGCCGCCCACGTACCGGTGGTCTACGGCTGCTCGCACGCCTGCACCTTTTGCATTATCCCCCACCGCCGGGGTGTGGAACGCTCGCGCCCGGTGGGCGAGATTGTGGCCGAGGTGCGCAGCCTGGCCGCCCAGGGCGTGAAAGAAGTCACGCTGCTGGGCCAGATCGTGGACCGTTACGGCCAGGACGCGCCCGATGGCCCCGACCTGGCGGCGCTGCTGCGGGTGGCACAGGGCGTGGAGGGCATCGAGCGCATCCGTTTCCTGACCTCGCACCCCGGCTATATGAGCGATGCACTGCTGGAAACCGTGGCCGGGCTGCCCGGCGTGTGCGAGCACATCGAAGTGCCGGTGCAGGCCGGCGATGACGAGGTGCTGGCGGCCATGAAGCGCGGCTACACCCGCGACGACTACTACCGGCTGGTCGAGCGCATCCGGCGCATTATCCCCGGGGCCTCTATCGCTACCGATATTATCGTCGGCTTCCCCGGCGAAACCGACGCGCAGTTTCAGCACACCTACGATCTGCTGGCCGACCTGCAACTGGACGTGGCCCACCTGGCCCGTTACTCCTCGCGCCCCGGCACGGTAGCCGCCCGCCGCCTGGCGGACGACGTGCCGGAAGAAGAGAAGATGCGCCGCTTCCGGCTGCTGGAAGAGCTGCAAGCGCGCGTGGTGGGCCAGATCAACCGGCGCTATCTGGGGCAAATGGTGCAGGTGCTGGTGGAAGAGCAACACAAAGGCAAATGGAAGGGTCGCACCCGCACCAACAAACTGGTGTTTTTTGAAGCCCCGCAGGACCTGCGCGGCCAGTTGGCAGATGTGGAGATCACATGGGCCGGGCCGTGGAGCATGCAGGGTCAGGTTGCCGCCCCGTGGTCAGCCCCACCTCGCCCAGCTACGTAGCTGCCACGCGCGACTTCCGCCAGGCTCGGCGGCGCGCCGCGCTGCGATCCATTCTCAGGCGGCTGACCGGCAAGTCCTCTGAACTGCTCTCATTTGAAGAAGTGCGTGGCCAGCTCAAGGCCAGCGGCAGCGCCCCCCCGGAATTGCGCGAAATTCCGCTGGATCACATTGTGGGCAGTGTGGGCCGCTACGCCGACTTCACCCGCGACTTTTTGCCGCTGAACCCCCACGACGAAGAGCGTTGGGCGCGGGTGATGGCCCTGACCACCTCGATGGAGGGGCTGCCGCCCATTCAGGTCTTCCAGATTGGCGAGGCGTATTTCGTGCTGGATGGCAACCATCGCGTCTCGACCGCGCGACAACTCGGCGCCAGTCACATCCACGCCTACGTCACCCCCATCCACACCCGGGTGCCGCTCGCACCGGACGACGAGCCGGACGACTTGATCCTCAAAGCCGAATACGCCGAGTTTCTGGAGTGCACCCACCTGGACGAACTGCGCCCGGGCGCCGACCTGCGTCTGACCGCGCCCGGTGGGTACGCTCGCCTGGCCGAACACATCGCCGCCCACCGCTACTTCATGGGGCTGGAGCGCCAGCGCGATACGCCCTTCGAGCAGGCCGCCGTTCACTGGTATGACACAGTCTATCTGCCGGCGGCGCATCTGATCCGGCAGCGCGGCATTCTGCGCGATTTTCCGGGCCGCACCGAGGCCGACCTGTGCTTATGGCTGAGCGACCACCGCGCTGCCCTGGCCGAACACCTGGGGTGGGAGGTGGAACCCGAACGGGCCGCAGCCGATCTGGCAGCGCAACACGGTCAGCGGGGCGGCAGCGTGGGCGAGCGGCTGATGGAGGCCATCTTGCCCGCCGAGCTGGAGCCTGGCCCGCCACCCGGGCAGTGGCGACGCGGGGTGCAGGCCGGCCGCTCGGGCGACTATCTATTCGAGGAGATTCTGGTGGCAATCAGCGGCGAGCAGATGGGCTGGCGCGCCCTGGACCAGGCCCTGCAGGTGGCCCGGCTGGAAGGGGCGCAACTGCGCGGCCTGCACGTGCTGGCCGGCGACGAGCCGCCGCAGGGCGACTTTGCCCGCGCGGTGCAAGCCGAATTCGGCCGCCGCTGCGAAGCTGCCGGCGTGCCCGGCAGGCTGGTGCTGGCAACCGGAAAGGTGGCCCGCACCATCGCCGACCGCGCCCGCGGCGCCGATCTGGTGGTGGTCAGCCTTTCCTATCCCCCCGGCCCGGCGCCGCTCGGGCGGCTGGGGTCCGGTTTTCGGGCGCTCATCCAGCGCTGCCCCCGGCCGCTGCTGGCCACGCCTGGCGCTGCCACGCCCTTGCAGCGCACGCTGCTAGCCTACGATGGCAGCCCGAAGGGGGATGAAGCGCTGTACATCGCTGCCGCCCTCGCCGGCAAATGGGGCGCCGCACTGACCGTGATCACCGTGGCCGAGGAGACGGTGGACGAGCCGCGCGCCCTGGAGCACGCCTGGGCCTATCTGTCCGATCATGGCGTGCAGGCCGCGTACATCCGGGCCAGCGGGCCGGTAGGCGAGGCCGTGCTGCACGCCGCGCGCGAGCACAGCAGTGATTTGATTGTGATGGGGGGATACGGTTTCCACCCGGTGCTGGAAGTGGCCCTGGGCAGCGCGGTGGATCAAGTCCTGCGCGAGAGCCGGGCGCCGACGCTGATTTGCCGGTGAATGGGGCGGGCATCCCGCAGGACCGGCAGCCCGTAGGACCGGCAGCCCGTAGGACCGGCATCCCCATGCCGGTCATCATTCGTCGAAAA
>CAYZNA010000446.1:162-3172 GCA_964478665.1 uncultured Anaerolineales bacterium | reverse complement strand
GGATCGCTGAGGGCGGCCAGCCCCAGGCCGGGCACCGTGAACTTGGCCCCGGCGACTCCCGCCCCGGTGGCGGCGCCGGTCACCCGGCCCTCGATCCGCGCCGGGGGCAGCGGGGCGGCGGCCAGCGGCCAGGCGGCGATGAGCGGCCGGGCGGCGGTGAGCGGGCGGGCGGCGGTGAGCGGCCGGGCGGCGGTGAGCGGGCGGGCGGCGGTGAGCGGCCGGGCGGCGGCCAGCGGCCAGGCGGCGGTGAGCGGCCGGGCGGCGGCCAGCGGCCAGGCGGCGATGAGCACGAAGAGCGAGGCGAGCAGCAGGCGGGCGGCGCGCATGATTAGATTCCCTTCCTTCTTCCTTCTTCCTTCTTCCTTCTTCCTTTATAAGTCGGTTCGGCGGCGGCGGGACAGCAGTACCAGCGCAGCCACCACCAGCGCCGCCAGCAGGCCGAGCGCGCCCAGTTTGTAGACGCGCGAGGAGGTGAGCAGGGCCAGGGCGCCAAAGGCAGCGCAGAACAGCCAGTAGCTCAGCACGATCTGGTGCTGGCTGAGGCCGAGGTCGAGCAGGCGGTAGTGCAGGTGGCCGCGGTCGCCGCGCACGGGGGAGCGGCCGTGGCGCCAGCGGTCCACGATTTGAAAGGCGGTGTCGGTGATGGGCACGGCCATCACCAGCAGCGCGGTGGCCACGCGGGCCGGGGCCAGAATGGAGAGGGTGGCCAGCCCCCAGCCGAGGGTGAGCGCCCCGGCCGAGCCGAGGAAGACCCGCGCCGGGTGAAAGTTGAAGACCAAAAAGCCGAGGCAGGCCCCGGCCAGCGCCAGCGGATAGAGCGCGATCCCCCGCTGGCCGAGCTGGTAGGAGTGGGCGGCGAACAGCAGCGCGGCGATGGCGCCCACGCCGGCCGCCAGCCCATCGAGGCCATCCAGCCAGTTGACGGTGTTCATCATGCCCATGATCCAGAAGGCGGTGACCAGCGCCGCCAGCGGCCAGGCCAGCAGCACCTCGCGGTCGGTGAGCGGGTTAGTGAAACGCTCGATGAACACCACGGTGGCGAGCGCGATGAGCGCGGCGACGAACTGGACGAGGAACTGCGGCCCCGGCCCCATTTCGCGCCAGTCGTCCAGCAGCCCGGCGGCGAACACGAAGCCGGCGCCAATGAGCACGCCGCTCAGCCGCAGGCGGTCATCCGGGTTGCTGAGGGGGGCCAGCCGCCAGGCCAGCAGCGCCCCGCCGAGGAAGCCGGCGAACAGTCCGGCGCCGCCGATGCGCGCCACCGGGCCGGGGTGCACCCGCCGCCCGCCGGGCAGGGCCACCAGTCCCAGTTGCCGCCCGGCCCACCCGGCGAGGGGGGTGGCGAGCAGGGAAACGAGCAGGGCGGTGAAGAAGATTGAGGGGGCGGTCATTGCTTGATGGCGGTCGGTGCACTATAATCTCGGTGGAGGTTCCGAGCATGAGACAAGTTACGCTGACGATTCCCGACGAACTGGCTGAAAGGCTGAACCCCTATTGGGAGGATCTGGCCCTGGTGCTGGGGATTGGTGTGGGCGAGATGGAGCGCACCTCGCCCGGGAGCATGGAGACCCCCCATGAACGCGCTGTCCGTGTGTTGAAGCAGAAACACCTGGCTCAACCGCTGGAGGCTGCTATTTTCCGCCAATATGCGTCTGATGTCGACTCGATCGTGCGCACTGCTCCGATCAGGGTAGGCGGCCCGCCGGCGAGCGAGTGGATCATTGCGCAGCGGAACTGGCTGCGCGGGTACGATGCGGTTCAACTGGCCGCGGCGCTGACCGTGGCGCCGGTGCTGGCAGCCGGCGGCTTTGGACCGTTGGTTTTTGTTGCCGCCGATCGGGAATTGCTGGCGGCTGCGCAGGCCGAGGGGCTGGCGACTGCCGATCCGAACGAGCATTGAGGGCGGGCCGGCATCTGAGTTGCGGGAATCAGGCGGAAGCGGGCCGTCGGGCGGCGATCAGTTCGGCGGCCCAGGCCGCGTCGTCGCCGGAGAGCGGCGGGTTGGGCGGCTGGCGGTAGTCAATGCTCAGGTCGTACCGGGCCTGGTCGTAGAGCGCCGTCAGCGCATGTCCGAGGTCCAGCGGGGCATCGGCGTCGGGAGGGCGCAGCGGCGCCGGCAGCGGTTCGCGCAGTCCGAGCGGCCACAGTTCCAGTCGCTGTTGGCTGGCGCGAGTGAGAGAGACCAGATAGGGCGCAGGCGGCAGGTTGGGGCGGTCAATCGCGCGCTGCCCCCGGCGCAGCAAGTCAATTTCCAGCAGGTGGGCGCCGCCCCCCAGCACCTTGCGGCGCCTTTCCTGATATTCCCGCCAGCCCTCGCCCCGCTTGTTGACCGGGGAGAGGATCTCGATGCTGGTCACCAGTTCGTGGCTGGCCGTCTCGCGGATTTCAACGCTGGAAAGCGGGACGCGCACGCGGATGGGCAGCGGCAGGACGACCGGGGCGGGCGCGATCTGCGCCGCCGAGACCGGGGCATCGGAAGCCCCGGCTATGGCAACGGCCAGACTTTTGTTCATCAGCCCGGTCTCGAGCGGCAGGTGGGGGCGCAGCACCTCCACGTCTGGCAGCACGATGCGGATTTCTTCCTCGCCCAACTCTTCGGCGGCGAAGCGCACGGTTACGCGGGCCACGTAGCGCGGCGCGATTTGCGGCGCGATTTGGGCGCGCATCTGCGTGGCAAGCGTCTGGTGCACGTCCGGCCACAGCCAGCCCTCGAGGTACGGGTCCATGCCGGGGAAGGGGGAGAGCATGTGGGTATTATACTCCTGTCCTGCGCCGGTTCAGTTGCTGCTGGAGATGTTTCGCACAGGGCACGGGTGACGCATCGGGGGAGGGCGACGCACCGGGGAGGGCAACCCACCGGGAAGGGCGACCCGCCGGGAGGGCGACGCATGGGGGAGGGCAACCCACAGGGGACGGTGACCCACCGGGAGGGCGACCCACCGGGAGGGCGACCCACCGGGAGGGCGACGCATGGGGGAGGGCAACCCACAGGGGACGGTGACCCACCGGG
>CAYZNA010000445.1:0-3174 GCA_964478665.1 uncultured Anaerolineales bacterium | reverse complement strand
GTTCGAGTTCGTGACGGAGGGGCCGCTCGAGACGAAGCGTGGCGGGAAGCGGCCTCGCCGGGGGGCTTCGCCGCGCTGTTCAAGCAATTGATGGGCGATCCTTTCCAGCGCGCGGTGGACCCGCTGCTGCCGCCCGGGCTGAGCCAGCCTCCGCTGGAACTGCCCTTTGCCGCCGGGCGGGTGTGGAGCTTCACCGGCGGCCCGCACGGACCGTGGGAGCGCGACGGCGCCTGGGCGGCGCTGGACTTTGCCCCACCCTCGCTGGAGCACGGCTGCGCGCTCTCCGACGAGTGGGTCACCGCCTCGGCCTCCGCGCTGGTGGTGCGGGCCGGCGACGGCTCAGTGGTGCTCGACCTCGACGGCGACGACCGCGAGCAGACCGGCTGGGTGCTGTTCTACATGCACATTGCCGCCCGCGACCGCATCCCGCTCGGCGCGGTGGTGGAGCCGGGCGACCCGCTGGGCCACCCCTCCTGCGAGGGCGGCTACGTGACCGGCACCCACGTGCACATTGCCCGCAAGTTCAACGGCGAGTGGATCGCCGCCGACGGCCCGATCCCCTTTAACCTGAGCGGCTGGATCGCGCACTTTGGCCGCAAGGACTACTTTGGCAGCCTGACCCGTGGCGATCAGACCGTGGTATCCTGCACCTGTTCCTCGCCGCAGACCTTTATCTCTCGATGATGCAGCATGCGCGCAAGTATAACTCGGCGACGATACGTTCGTAGTGCGCCACGCAGTGTTAGCGGAGTGGCGCGCCGCGCGCGCCGGCGCGCAGGGCCCGTGCGCCGGCTGCGTCGCTATCCTTCTTCGCCTGGCCTCGCGCTCGCAGCCCTGTGCCTGCTCCGCGCCGCCTGTCTGGCCCCCACCCCCTCACCCTCTCACCCCCTCACCCCCTCATCCCCCCCGCCCTCAGCCACGCCATCCGCTGCTGCCCCGACCCCGGAGGCCAGCCCGCTCCCCACCCGCGAGGTGATCGAGGCCGGCACCCTCGTCCCGTACACCGCCGGGAGCGGCGACACCCTCGCCGCCCTCGCCGCGCGCTTCAACACCACCGTGGACCAGATTCTGCTGGCCAACCCGGGCCGGATCGCCGACCGCACCACCCTGGCCCCCGGCCTGTCATTGCTCATTCCGGCCAGCTTCGCCCCGCTGGGGGGTACCCCCTTCCAGATTCTGCCCGATAGCCAGTTTGTCAACGGCCCGGCGCGCCGGGGACAGGACACCCGGCTGGACCTGCTGCGCCTGGGCGGCTATCTCACCGCCTACAGTGAATTCGCCGAGGGGCGCGTGCGCCCGGCGTGGGAGATCGTGGATCACGTGGCCCTGGCGTACTCGGTCAGCCCGCGCCTGCTGCTGGCGGCGCTGGAGTTTCGCACCGGGGCCGCCACTGATCCCGCCCCCTCCGCCGATGTGAAGCTCTACCCGCTGGGCCTGCCCGATCCGCTCCAGTCCGGCCTGTACTCGCAGTTGCGCCGGGCCGCCGAGCAGCTCAACGCCGGCTATTACGGCTGGCGCAGCGGCGCGCTGCTGGAAGTTCAACTGGCCGATGGCCGCCTGAGCCGCGCCGACGCATGGCAGAACGCCGCCACGGTCGGCGTGCAGGCCCTGCTGGGCAAGTTTCTGGCGGGGGAGGCGTGGGAGCAGGCGGTCGGGCCGCAGGGCTTCGCCGCCGTCTATCGCCGGCTGTTCGGCGACCCGTGGCTGGACGACTTCCCGCTCATGCCCGGCGGGCTGGAGCAGCCCGATTGGCCGCTGCCCTTTGCCGAGGGCAAGGTATGGAACCTGAGCGGCGGGCCGCATCCGGTCTGGGGCGAGAGCCAGCCGTGGGCCGCGCTCGATCTTGCGCCCCCGGCCAACACCGGCGGCTGCGTGGACTCGTTCGAGTGGGTGCAGGCCGTGGCGCCCGGGGTGATCGCCCGCAGTGCGGACGCCGCCGTGGTGCTCGACCTCGACGGCGACGGCGACGAGCGCACCGGCTGGAACCTGCTGTACTATCACGTGGCGACTCAGGATCGGGCGCCGGAGGGCCGGCGGGTGGCGGCCGGGGACCCCATCGGCCACCCCTCCTGCGAGGGCGGCCGGGCCACCGGCACGCACGTGCACGTGGCTCGCAAGTACAACGGCGAATGGCTCCCGGCGGACGGCGCCATTCCCTTCACCCTCAGCGGCTGGATGGCGCACAACGAGGCCAGACCCTATCTGGGCAGCATGACGCGCGGCGATCAAACCGCCACGGCCAACCCAATCTCTTCCGCAGCCACCCGCATCTGGCGCTGATCGCCTCGGGGGAAGCGCGCAGGGATCAGGTCGCCGGCTGCCCCCGCCCGCCGGGAGAGCGGCAGGGAGGCGCCCCTGCCCCCTGACTCATTTTTCATCCGCGCCGTTTCGGTGTAAACTTGGCCCTGTGAACCTCGGCGCCCTCACCTTCCAACTGCCGGACGGCCAGACGCTCTCCTACCCGATTGAGCGCTCTGTTACCATTATCGGCCGCGCGCCCAACTGCGACGTGGTCATTGACCAGCCCTCCATCTCCCGCCGCCATGCCCGGCTGCTGGTCGAGCCGGGCCGCCTGCAGATTGACGATCTCTCCACCGTCAACGGCACCTCGGTCAATGGCGAACTGCTCAAATCGGGCCGGCCGCGCCGCCTGACTGGCGACGAGACCATTCGACTGGGCGAGGTGCAGATGCACTATCAGCCCCCGGCCGAGCCGCTGGTGGTGGCCCCCCAACTTTCCAACGTACAACGTTCCAACATTCCAACGTTCAACCCGCCCCACGCCCCGTCCGCAGAAGCTCCGTCCGCTGCCGCCCCCGAGCCGGAGGCCGCCGAAATCGAAGAGCTGCCGCTCGAGCAACCGGAAGAGGAGCTGCGCCCGCTGCCCCGGTGGGTGGCGCCCTTTGTGGCGCTGGCCGGCCTGTGTTGCCTGTTCAGCATGGTCGGGCTGGGCTACTATTTCCTGTTCGGGGACCGCGGGCAACCCGCGCGCGCCACGCCAGTCGTGCGCACCTTCCTCGCCGAGCCAGGCGAGATCGCCCCCGGCCAGAGCGCCACCCTGCGCTGGGAGGTCAGCGGCGCCGAGCTGGTCGGCATCGAGCCGGGCATCGGGACGGTATCCGCCAGCGGCAGCCAGACCGTCAGCCCGGCGCGCCCGGCGACTATTCCCTGTTG
>CAYZNA010000444.1:0-3197 GCA_964478665.1 uncultured Anaerolineales bacterium | reverse complement strand
GTGAGGCGGGGCAAGCGCACATCGGCGAGCAAGAGACCCGGCTGGCAAAGCTGTCCGCCCGCCTGCGCGAGCTGGGCGGGCAGGAGGCCCGCCTCCGGGCACGCCACGAAGTCCTGACCCAGGCCGAGCGCAAACTGGAAGGCTACGCCAGCGGGGCGCAGGGGTTGCTGGCCGCCGGTCGCGAGGGCCGCCTCGCCGGCCTGCGCGGCGCGCTCAACCAGACGCTCAGCGTGCCCGCCCGGGTCGAGACTGCCCTGGCCGCCGCCCTGGGAAGCTATCTGGAAGCGGTAGTGCTGGAGGCCGGCGCAGATCTGGAAGCCGTGCTGGAGCAACTGGACCGGCCCGAGGCCGGCCGGGCAGCCCTGCTGCCGCTGGGGAGCCTCAACCCGCCCGCGCCCGCGCCGCCTCCCCCGGACCCGGACGTGATCGGCGCGGCAGCGGCGCTGGTCTCCGTCCCGGACCCGGTGCGCGCCGGGCTGGAAATGCTGCTGGCGAACGTGATCGTGGTCCGGGATCGGGCAGCCGCCCGGCGGCTGGCCCCCGGACTGCCTCCCGGTGGGGCAGCCGTCACCCTGGCCGGGGAGGTGTTCTTCGCCGCCGGCCCGATCCTGGCCGGGGGCGCCGAGTCGCAGGCCGGCGTCCTGGCCCGCGCCCGCCAGGCGCGCGAACTGGCGGCAGAGCTGGCCGCCCTGCGCCAGCAGATCGCTGCCCTGGCTGCCGGGCGTGCCGGGGAGGAGGCCGCCCGGCCGGGCCTGCACGCCGCCCTGGCCGAACTGAACAAGCAACTTGGCCACGCGCAATTGGCCGCCCGGCAAGCCGCCGAGGCCCGCGACGCCGCCCGCCTGGCGCTTGAACGCGCCCGCCAGCAAGCCGAGATCCGCCGCGAGCAACTGGCCGACGTGGATAAGCAGGCCCACGCCCTCGAGGCCGAACAGGCCACGCCGGGAACGCAGGATCAGCAGTTGCTCGACACCTGCAGCCTGGCCCGCGCCCAACTGGCGGCCGCCGAGCTGGCCCTCGGCCAGCTCGGCGGGGAGGAGTTCGCGGAGCAAGCAGCCGAATGGGCGACCGGCGTGGCGGTCGCCGCGCGCGCCGCAACCGACAGCCAGTCGCGGCTGGACGACCTGCGCCGCGCGCGCGACTCCGCCGATTCACAACTGGCCGAACGCCGGGACCGGATGGCCCGGCTGGCGGACGAGCTGGCCCAACTGGCGGCCTCCGGAGGGGGGCGCCGCCAGCGCGAGCGAGCTCTCGGCGCCGAAATCGAGGCGCTGGGCGCCCGCATCCAGCCAGCGGAGGTAGCGCTGCAAGCCGAGGAAACGCAAAACCAGCAGGCTGAGGCCGAGGCCGACGCCGCCCGCGCGGCGACCCAGGCCGCCGAGCGCCGCCACGCCCAGGCTCAACTTGAATTCAGCCGCAAACAGGACGCGCTGGAGCATCTGCGGCGGCAGATAGAAGATGATTTTGGGCTGGTGGAATTCGACTACGCCGACGACGTGACCGGCCCCACCCCCCTGCCGCTGGGCGAAGCGGTGGAGAAGCTGCAAACCGTGGAGGCGCTGCCGGAGGGTCTTGAGGACTCGCTCAAGCGGCGCCGGCTGCAACTGCGCCGCATGGGCGCCATCAACCCGGAGGCGCCGGCTGAATTCAAGGAGGTCAGCGAACGGGAGGCTTTTCTGACCGAGCAGGTGGCCGATCTGACCGAGGCCGGCGCTCGCCTGCAAGAGGTGATTGCCGAACTGGACCAACTGATGCAGGCCGAGTTCCGCAGGACCTTCGACCGGGTGGCGGAGGAATTCACCCGCACCTTCAGCCAGTTGTTCGGCGGGGGCAGCGCCAGGTTGGTACTGACCGACCCGGAGGACCTGACCCTGACCGGCATTGACATCCAGGCCCGGTTGCCGGGCCGCCGGCCGCAAAGCCTGGCGCTGCTCTCCGGGGGCGAGCGCAGCCTGACCGCCAGCGCGCTGATCTTCGCCCTGCTGCGCGTCTCCCCTCCGCCCTTCTGCCTGCTGGACGAGGTGGACGCCGCCCTGGACGAATCCAACGTGGGCCGCTTCCGCGAGATGTTACGTGAACTGAGCCGGGAGACGCAGTTCATCGTCATCACCCACAACCGGGGAACGGTGCAGGCGGCAGAGCTGATCTACGGCATCACCATGAACAAGGACAGCGCCAGCCAGGCCATGGGGCTGCGGCTGGAGGACGTGGCGCGGGAGCTGGAGGTAAAATCCGGCTGATCACCCACGGCCGCTGAAGGGAGCCAAAAAAGCAGGCCCGCGCGGAGGCTCATCACCTCCGCGCGGGCCTGCTTTCGGGTTCTTGCCCGGCGCAATTCAGGGTTCAGACCGTCAGGTTCAGCCGCCGGTTTGCAGGGTTTCCGGCAAGGCTGGTTCGGTGGGCACGTGCAAGATCCAGCTTTCATCAATCTTGGCCGCCTCCCCGTTCCGGCCGGTCTCCAACCATTTGTCAAACTCCTGCGTGCGAAGCCCTTCCAACTCTGCATCGCTGATCGGGCGCAGTTCGTGCCCGGTGACCTTGACGATGTGCCAGCCGAGCGGATCCTGCACCGGGTTGCTGAACTGGCCGACATTCATATTGAAGACGATCTTCTCCAGGTCGGCTGTGAGCTGGCCGAGGCCGACCCAGCCCTTGTAGCCGCCCTGCCCGCTGGAGCTGGCATCGGTGGAGAGCTGGCGCGCCAGCGCCGCAAAGTCCTCCCCGGCCAGGATGCGGCTCTTCACCTGTTTGGCCGCCTCTTGATCGGCCACCACAATGTCCCACACCTGCACCTGATCCTGCTCGCGCTGCACGCTGGCAGTGTGCGCCGCCAGCACTTTCTCGCGGTAGAGCAGCGATTCCACCAACCGGCGCAGGTCAGCCAGGGTCATGCCAATGCTCTGCTCCAGGTTCTGGACCGTGGTCTCCTGATTGGTCTTGTAGGCGTCAGCCGTGTAGGGCGTGGCGGTGGGGAACGGGGTGCCTGTGGCGGTGGGGGTGGGGGACGGGCCTTCGGTGGGGGTCGCGGCAGCGGTCGGGGTGCTGGTCAGGGTAGGGGTAATGGTGGGGGTCAGGGCGACGACGGCCAGTTCGGTGGGAGATAGGGTAGGGGTGGGCGGGATCGCGTCGGTGGGCAGGGGGGAGGGGGTGATGGTGGGGGTAGCGGTCCCATTCGGGAAATAGCCAAACATCTCTTG
>CAYZNA010000443.1:0-3202 GCA_964478665.1 uncultured Anaerolineales bacterium | reverse complement strand
GGGTGTAAAATGACATGGCAAAGCTGAGCATCCTGAGAGTCTTCGCGTGACCCGGCGATTCCAGCAGATAGCAGCAGCGCTGATCAGGCGGGATGACCAAATCCTGCTGGTGCAGCAACAGGGACCTGAGGACTCTGTGTCCTCCTGGGCTTTGCCCGGCGGCGTGGCTGAGGCCGGAGAGCTGATCACCGAAACGCTGGCGCGCGAAGTCTTCGAGGAGGTCGGGATTGAAATTGAGCGACCCGGTCCGCTCGCCTACGTGGCACAACTTGACTGCCCGACAGAAGACCGGCAGTCCATTGCGTTTGTCTTCGAAGTTGAGCGTTGGCGTGGTACCGTGCGGTTGGCCGACCCTGACAGGCTCATCCTGAGCGCGGCTTTTCTGCCCCTGGCCGAGGCCATCCGATCTCTCCGTTACGCTTCATCCGCCGGGCATTCCGGTTGGCGGACGAACGCCGGGCCAATTCATTGCAATAACTTGCCATTTATGGCATGATACCGGCATGGATTTCAGGCGACTGGGAGAGATCGTCGGCGATGAGCCGGTGTTTGAAACGGGCCTGCTGTTGGCGGGCAAAGTAGATCAAGCCGACGTTCGCCGGCAATTGTCACGCTGGACGAAGGGCGGGCGACTGTACCAGTTGCGGCGCGGGTTGTACGCGCTCGCGCCCCCCTTCCAGAAAGTCAAGCCTCACCCTTTCCTCGTCGCCAACCGCCTGTCGCCGGGTTCGTATGTCAGTTGTCAGTCGGCCCTGGCTCACTACGACCTGATCCCGGAGTACGTGCCCGTTACGACCAGCGTAACGACGGCGCGGCCTGCCCGCTGGAACACACCGCTGGGAACCTACGAGTTTCGCCACGTCAAAACCGGTTTCCTGTGGGGCTATCGGCGGGTGGAACTCGGCGCGGGGCAGCGAGCGTTCATCGCCACGCCGGAGAAGGCCCTGCTCGATCTGGTCTATTTACAGCCGGGCGGAGACGCGCCGGATTATCTGCGGGAACTTCGCCTGCAAAACCTGGAACGACTGAATCTCGCTGAATTGCGCCGCCAGGCCGAACTGGCCCGCAGCCCGAAACTCAGGCGGGCCGCGGAGATTGTCGTTGAACTGGCGCAGACTGAGGCGCGGGAGTACGAAACGCTGTGAAGGAATATCTGGCGGGAAAACTGCACGCCCTCCTTCAACGCTCCTACACGAAGGGCCGGGACCTCTACGACCTGCTCTGGTATCTGAGCGACCCGAACTGGCCCGCGCCCAACCTGACCCTGCTGAACAACGCTCTGAGGCAGACCGGCCGGAGCGAAAGCCTGCCAACTGAAGACGACTGGCGGACCGTGGTCCGCGTTCGGCTGGAAGCGTTGAACTGGGAACAGGCAGTGACGGAGGTCCGCCCGTTTCTGGAGCCGGGCGCAGACGTGGGCTTGTTGACGCGGGATACCGTGCTGAAAGTTCTGGGCGGCTGAGGGCATCCCGGAAGCCATAAAGGGGGCACATCCGCTGCTCCCATCCGTGCTACAATCCCCTCGCGCCGTTTTTCCCGGAGGTCCCCCATGCCCTCGCCTTTCCCTGGAATGGACCCGTATCTCGAAGGCTCGTTGTGGACCACTATCCACGCCCAACTGGCTGCTGAAATCGCCCGGCAGTTGGCCCCGAAAATACGCCCCGGCTATCTCGCTTTGACTACCGAACGTTTTGTGACGGAAATAGCCACCGGCTTGTGGGCGGAGACGGCTGACATTTACCCGGACACGGCGGTCATCGAGACCCCCTCCCCGTGGCCCGGCGGCGCGGTCGCAGTCGCCTCCCCACCGGCTCCGCTCCGGCTGGCAACCGTCGTGCCGGCTCGCGTGCCGCACTTCGCTATCGAAATCCGCGACACTGCCCACCGCGAACTGGTCACGGCCATTGAGTTTCTCTCCCCGACCAATAAACGGGGAAAGGGTCGGGAGGAATATCTGGAGAAACGGCAGCGCCTTCTGCGCAGCACCGCCCACCTGTTGGAAATTGACCTGCTGCGCCGGGGCCAGCGCGTGCCCATGCAGCAGCCGCTCCCGCCCGCCCCATACTTTGTGTTCCTGAGCCGCTCCGAAACCCGACCGGTCTGCGACGTCTGGCCGGTGAGGCTGGACCAGCCGCTCCCCACCGCACCGGTCCCGCTGCGCGCTCCCGACCCGGACGTGCCGCTGGACCTGCAATTGGCTTTCACCACCATATACGACTTGCTGGGCTACGATCTGGCCGTGGACTACAGCCGCCCGCCGGAAGTGCCGCTGCCGCCGGAGTGGGCGGAGTGGGCGCAGGAGCGCATCCGGGCGGCGCGGGCAGCCGCGTGAAAATCCTCCATCTCTGCCGTCAATACCCGCCCTGCGTGGGCAGCGCATGAGCCGGATCATAGCGGAGTACGGGAGGAACGCGCCTTGTTTCGTGCTACAATCCGGCCAGCACAGCGATCGCAGGAGGCCATCATGCCCTCGCCTTTCCCTGGAATGGACCCCTATCTCGAAGGCTCGTTGTGGACCACGGTGCACTTTTCGCTGGCGGCGGAGATCGTGCGGCAGTTGGCCCCAAAGGTGGGTGACCGGTATCTGGTTCTTCCCATTGAGCGTTTTGTGACTGAGATGCCGGATAGCATCGTGCTGGCCGCCACCAGCATGTATCCCGATGTGGGTGTATTTGAAGCGGAACTGGCGGCCCCGGCTGGCGTGCAGGTAGCCGTTCCCGCTGCGCCGTTGCGCCTGCTGACCGCCGTGCCCGAATCGGTGCCGCACGTTTCTATCGAAATCCGAGACACGGCCAATCGGGAGTTGGTTACGGCTATCGAAATCCTCTCGCCCACCAACAAACGTGGCGAAGGGCGCAGGGAATATCTGGACAAACGCCGCCGCGTTTTCATCAGCACCGCCCACCTGCTGGAGATTGACCTGCTGCGCACCGGCCAGCGCGTGCCCATGCAGCAGGCCCTCCCGCCCGTTCACTACTTCGTGATTCTCGGCCGCTCCGAAACCCGGCCCCTCTGCGATGTCTGGCCCATCGGGCTGGATCGGCCGCTGCCGGTAGTGCCAGTTCCGCTGCTGGCCCCGGACCCCGACGCTCTGCTGGACCTGCAGGCGGCCTTTACCACCATGTACGATACGTTGCGCTACCAGCGGGCCGTGGACTACAGCCGCCCGCCGGAAGTGCCGCTGCCGCCGGAGTGGGCGGAG
>CAYZNA010000442.1:0-3206 GCA_964478665.1 uncultured Anaerolineales bacterium | reverse complement strand
GACGCCATCGCCATCGTGGTCAACCGCACCAACCCGGTCGCGCGGCTCACGCTGGAGCAGCTTTCGGCCATGTATCGGCGAGAGATCACCAACTGACGCGAAGTGGGCAGCGAGGACCGGCCGATTGTGCTGCTCTCGCGCGAGACCAATTCCGGCACGCACGTGTTCTTTCTGGCAGAGGTGGTGCGGCTGGGGCAGAAGGACAATAAGGCGCTATTCTCGCCCTCCACCCTGCTGCTGCCCTCCTCCGAGGGCCTCACCGCCGAGATCGGGCAGAACCCCAACGCCATCGGCTACGACGGCCTGGGCTACGTGACCGATCAGGTCAAGGTGCTGGCCGTGGCCCGCGACTCCAGCGGCCCGTTCGTGCTGCCCTCGGCGCAGACGGTGAACAGCAAGCAGTACCCCATCGCTCGCGATCTGTACATGTACACCGGCGGGGAGCCGACCGGGCTGGCGAAGCAATATCTGGACTGGATCCTCGGCCCGGAGGCGCAGAAGATCGTGGCCGAGCTGGGCTTCGTGCCGGCACAGTGAAACGTGAAAACGTGAGAACATGAAACGCGAGAACGTGAAAACGTGAAACGCGAATTCGTTATCGAGAGCCTGATCCGCGCGGCGGGCTACTCGGCCATCGTGTTCGTCGCGCTGATTCTGGTATTCTTGCTGCGCGAGGGGCTGCCGGCGCTGTTCGAGGTGCCGCCCGGCGAGTTTCTCAGGTGGCGCTGGTACCCCATCGAGGCCCACTTTGGCCTGCTGCCGCTGATCGGCGGCTCGGCGGTGGTCACGCTGGGGGCGGCGGCCATCGCCCTGCCCTTCGGGCTGGCGACCGCGGTGTACATCTCCGAGGTGGCCCCGCGCTGGGTGCGTGAAGTGCTCAAGCCGCTGGTGGAGGTGCTGGGCGGGCTGCCCTCGGTAGTGCTCGGCTTTCTGGGGATTCTGATGCTGGCGCCCTACATCCGCGTGCTGCTGGACCTGCCCACCGGCCTGACCGCGCTGACCGGCTCGGTGCTGCTGGCCGGCATCTCGCTGCCCACCATCGTCAGCGTGGCGGAGGACGCGCTGGACGCCGTACCGCGCAGTTATCGCGACGCGGCCCTGGCCCTCGGTGCCACCCGCTGGCAGACCATCTGGCGCGTCACCGTGCCGGCCGCCCGCTCCGGGGTGGTGACGGCCTTCATGCTGGGCATTGGCCGCTCCATCGGCGAGACCATGACCGTGATGATGGTCACCGGCAACGCGCCGCAGGTGCAGGGGCTGCTGGGGGCTATCTTCCACCCGGTCCGCACCATGACCGCCACCATCGCCGCCGAGATGGGCGAGGTGGCCAACGGCAGCGTGTACCATCCCGTGCTGTTCACCATCGGCATCGTGCTCTTCCTGATTTCGTTGGCGGTCAACGTCACCGCCTCGGCGGTGGTGCTGCGCCAGCGCAAACGCTCGGAAAGGCTGCTCTCATGATCTCTCGCCAGCGCAGCGAACGCCTGGGGCTGGCCCTGCTCAGCCTTGCCGCAGCGCTCACCGTGATCCCCATCGTGGTGGTGGTGGTCTACATTTTCTGGCGCGGCGCCCCGGCCATCAGCCTGGATTTCCTGACCCGGTTCCCGCGCGAGGGGATGCGGGCCGGGGGCATCCTGCCGGCTATCGTTGGCACCCTGCTGCTCACCCTCGGGACCGGAATCGTGGCCGTGCCGCTGGGAATCGGGGCGGCCGTTTACCTCGCGGAGTACGCCCGCGAATCGCGCTGGACGCGCCTGATCCGGCTGGCGATCATCAACCTGGCCGGCATCCCCTCGGTGGTGTACGGGCTGTTCGGCCTGGGTCTGTTTGTGCTTTTTCTCAAGTTCGGCACCTCGATCGTGGCCGGCTCACTCACGCTGGCAATCATGACCCTGCCGGTGATTATCAGCACCACCGAGGAGGCCCTGCGCGCGGTGCCGCAAAGCTTCCGGCTGGTCAGCCTGTCGGTGGGCGCCACTCGCTGGCAGACCGTGCGCCGCATTGTGCTGCCGCAGGCCCTGCCCGGCATTCTCACCGGCGTGATCCTCGGGCTGGAGCGCGCCGCCGGCGAAACCGCGCCCATCCTATTCACCGTTGCGGCCTTCTTCTTGCCCCGCCTGCCGCACTCGATCTTTGATGCTACAATGGCACTGCCCTACCACCTGTTTGTCATCTCCACCCAGGTGCCCGGCATGCCGGTGAAAATTCAGTACGGCACGGCGCTGGTGCTCATTACCTTTGTGCTTTCCATGAACCTGATCGCCACCATCATCCGCAGCCGCGCCCGCGCGCGGAGGCAATGGTAGCCACCTACCACTTACCAGTAATTGGGGAGTGGTAACACCTCATCATGCCCGCTGATCCCAAGATCTCCATCCGCAACCTCAGCGTCCAGTACCCTGACGGCGTGGAGTCGCTGCGCAACATCAGCCTGGGCATCCCCGCCAACCAGATTACCGTGATCTTTGGCCCGGCCGGCGGCGGCAAGAGCACCCTGCTGCGCACTCTCAACCGCCTCAACGACCTGATTGAAGACACCCGGATCGCGGGCGAGGTGCTGCTGGATGGCGAGAACATCCTGCGCCCGGAGGTAGACCTGACCCAACTGCGGCGGCGGGTGGGCATGGTCTTCGCCCGGCCGGTGGTGCTGCCCATGAGCATCCGCGCCAACATCACCTACGGGCTGGAGCTGGCCGGCCAGCCCCCGATTGCTACTATCGGGGGCCGGCGCGACCGCCGTCGCCTGGCCGGGGCGGTAGAGACCAGCCTGCGGGCCGCCGCCCTGTGGGAGGAGGTCAAGGAGCGGCTGGACGACCCGGCGGTAGCCCTCTCCGGCGGGCAACAACAGCGCCTGTGCCTGGCGCGCGTGATCGCCCTCAGGCCGGAAGTCATCCTGCTGGACGAACCGACCTCCGGCCTCGACCCGATCTCCACTGCGCGGGTGGAGGCCTCCCTGCAGGAGCTAAAGACCGACTACACCATCGTGCTGGCCCCGCACTCCATCCAGCAAGCTGCGCGTGTGGCCGATCACGCCGCCTTCTTCCTGCAGGGCGAACTGATCGAGTTTGCCCCCGGCCGCGACATCTTCACCAGACCACAGGACAAGCGCACCGAAGACTACGTCGAGGGCCGCTTCGGCTGAAACTCAGAATTCCTCATGCTCCGCTGGCTCATCAACAACATCGGTTCCCTGCTGCTGGCCTTTG
>CAYZNA010000441.1:0-3207 GCA_964478665.1 uncultured Anaerolineales bacterium | reverse complement strand
CCACGCAGGCCAAGGAAGCGCTGCCATCCCCACAGGATCAGCAGCAGCGCCGGAACGGTGAGCGCCCCCAGCCCCAGCCGCAGGAGGGTGGTGTTGGAGAGATAGCGGTTGGCGTGCTCGCGGTCGCGCGAGACCTCGCGGGTGAGCAGCGTGTTCAGGCCAAAGTTGGTCCAGATCTCAAACCAGCCAATGACCACGATCGCCAGCGAATAGGCGCCGGCGTCGGTCGGGCCGAGCAGACGCAGGTAAAAGGCGGCAAAAACCAGGTCAATACCCCGGTTCATCAGGTTAAGCGCCATCGGGGCCAGGCTGTTTTTTGCCACCCGGCGGACGGTGCTGTCCAGCGCGCTTTCGCGGTAGAAGTAGCGCCACAGCCACGCGCCGGTCATGAAGACCAGCGCCAACAGCGAGACCGCGCTGGCGAAGGCGCCAACCTTGACCGCGAACGGACTGTATTTGAAGCGCACCGTCCAGGCGCCTGGCTCCAGCGCCACCGCGCGGAACTGCCCGTCGGCGCGGTAGATGGGGATTTCTTTCTCGGCGGTGGAACCGGCGCCGGCCGGGCGGATGAAGGCCTTCCAGCCCTCAAAATAGGTATCGGTGAGCACGAGACAAGCCGGCTCGGGGACCGTGGCCGTGAGGGTGACCTCGTTCGGGCCGTAGGCCTCCACCCGGGCGGGGACCGGGGTCCCCGGGTGGGGAGCGGCGCCCCCGCCGGCCGGGGCAGCCGGGTCCTCCAGCAGCAGGTACTGGCGCGGGTCGTAGGAGCGCATCCCGGCCAGGGGATCCGGGGTGTGCAGGGCGGCGGTCCGGGGCAGGGTGAAGGCGCGCGGGGCGACGCTCAGGTTCTCGTAGATTTTCAGCTCGGCGTCATAGACCAGCCGGTATTTGGGCGATTCAACTGGCGCCTCACTGAGGATGTACTTGACGTTCAGCAGGTCCAGCAGCGGCGAATCGAGGCTGGCGGCGTTGTACACCGGGCCGATCTGGTTGTAGTCCAAATCGCCCTGCGGCTCGATAGCGCGCATGTAGTCGGCGTACTGCTTCGGGATGATGCTGCCATAGCCGCGGTTATCGTACAGCCCGAAGGGCCAGCCACTGTTCGCCAGCATCACTTTGCGCCCCCCCGGCGCGTAGGTGGTGTAGCGCCACAGGCCGGGCTGCGCCTGCAGGAACTGTACCGCCGGCGGCGTGAAATCAAGGATTTTCGGGTCGGCGGCCGGGTTGAAGCCGTAGCCGTTGACGCACAGGTCGAGGGCGACGAGCAGGGCGGGGAGGTAGGGCAGCAGACGCCCGTAGGGGCGATCCGGTGTGATCGCCCCGCCCGGTGTGATCGCCCCCTGCGGCGTGACCGCCTCCCCTCTGCGCCGGGCAAGCCAGGCCAGCGCCGCGCCCGAGGCGATCAGCAGGGCGGCGAACTTTGCGATTTGCGGCGCTTCGTAGGAAAAGAACATGCGCCCATCGGCGAAGGCGGTGGGGGCCTTTGCCAGCGAGAAGAAGATCTGCTGCACCATCCCGGCGATGGGCGGATAGAACGCCCACGCAGCGCCGAGGCCGGCCAGCGTGCCCAGACCGCCCAGAACCGCCAGCCAGCCGAGCGCGCGAGCAAACAGGAAGAAGGAAGGAGGAAGGAGGAAAGACGCTCTTTCCTCCTTCCTTCTTCCTTCTTCCTTCTTCCTTCTTCCTTCTTCCTCCTTCCTCCTTCCTTGTAGCAGGGCCGCCAGCCCATACGCCGCCAGCGCCGCAACGCACAGGCTGAGCGGCCAGACCCAACGGAAGGGCGAGTGCAACTGGTTGATGCCCGGCAGCCAGAAGATCAGCGCGTAGGCCTTTGTGCCGAAGGCGAAGAGCAGCGAGAGCAGGGCGAGGCCGGCAAAGAAGGGGACGGGAAAAGCGGAAGGAAGGGGGAAGGAGGATGGAGGAAAGGAGGAAGGTGCGCCTCCCCGCTCCGCTTCTTCCTTCTTCCTTCTTCCTTGAACCTTGAGGGCGACCCACGCCACAAGGCCAAGAATCGCCAGCAGCCACGGCAGCAGGCCCACGTAGGCGCCGCCCTCCACGTAGTTCTTGATGCCCCAGTCAATGGTGTTGATCGCCTCGCCCAGGGCGTTGATTGTGGCCGGGGTCCAGCGCCAGGCGAACAAATCGAAGTAGCCGTGGTTGGTGGGGTTGCCGAAGAAGTCGGGGACGAGGAAAGCAACCAGCCGGCGAGCGGGATAGGCCCAGCCCAGAATCTGCTGGAAGGTGGCCGAGCCGGTGCGAAAGTTGAAGCGCACCAGATCCACCAGCGGGGCCAGTTGCACCGCCCCCACCCCGGCGCCGAGGGCGATCAGTGCCAGAAGGAAGAAGGAAGAAGGAAGAAGGAAGAAGGAAGAAGGAAGAAGGAGATACGCTCCTTCCTTCTTCCTTCTTCCCGCTAACCGGTACGCCGCATACGCCGCCATAATCAGCCCGGAGTAATAAATCACTTCCGGGTGGCCGGCCAGGATTTGCGCGCCGAAGGCCAGCGCCCCGAGCGCCATCCACGGCAGGCTGGCGGGCCGCCGTCCGAGGGCCGGGCGCTGCTGCACGATCAATTCGATGCAGGCCAGCAACAACGGCAGCCACGCCGCCCCGGCCAGAATCATGGGGAAGACCGCGCTGACCACCATGAACAGGCTCAGTTGGTAGGTCACCGCGCCCAGCGCGGCCGCCGGGCGCGGCAGGCTCAGCACCCGCAGAAAAACGTAGGTGAACAGCCCGGCCAGAAAGAGCTGGCTGACCACGAACCAGCCATAGGCCAGCCACAGCGGCAGCACATAGAAAAGGACGCTAAACGGGTACAGCGCCGAATGCTGCCCGTCGGCCAGAAAGGGCAGGCCGGCAAACTGGTACGGATTCCACAGGGGCAGCTCGCGCTGCCGCAGCGACTCGACGATGAATCGCTTCCAGGGGTAATTCTCTAGAATCAGGTCGCTGAGGAGCTGGTTGTGGGGCACGCCCACGCCGAACTGCCCGGCGAAGGTTTTCCATGGCTCAAAGGCAAACAGGTTGTCGGCTGGCAGCAGCGTCCGTCCGCCGAGGGTGACCGGGAAGTACAGCAGCAGGGGCAGCAGGAACAGCCCGAGGACTATGAGCAGATCGGGGCGCAGGCGTTTGGGCATGCCGGGGATTAGAGATTGGGGATTGGGGATTGGAGATTGGGGATTGGGGATTGGGGAGTGGGGAGTG
>CAYZNA010000440.1:1322-3214 GCA_964478665.1 uncultured Anaerolineales bacterium | reverse complement strand
CATTCCCGGCGTTGCCAGCATTCCCGGCGTTGCCAGCATTCCCGGCATTCCCGGCGTTCCCGGCGTTCCCGGCGTTCCCGGCGTTCCCGGCGTTCCCGGCGTTCCCGGCATTACCAGCATTCCCAGCATTCCCGGCGTTCCCGGCGTTCCCGGCGTTGCCAGCGTTGCCAACGATTTGGCGATACGCTGCCGGGCCTCCGAAGCCCCCTCCCCCGTAGGCGGGAGGAGCATAGGAGGGGTAGCTTCCGTAGCCTGGGAATCCACCGCCGAAGCCGCCGGGGAGTCCCCCGGGATAGCCGCCACCCGGGAAACCAGAGGCTGGGAAGCCTCCAAAGCCGCCGATCCCGCCCGGGAAGCCGCCTCCAAAGCCGCCGATGCCGGCCGGGAAGATACCTCCAAAGCCGCCGCCACCGGGGAAACCGCCTCCCATTCCGTACAGATACGGATTGGCCTACTGATTGCCGGGGAAGGCGGTGAACATCTGCACGAACTGCGTGAGTTGCTGCAGCAGGGCATAGGTCAGGGCGTCCCCAGGTGCCTGCGGCATGAACATCATCTGCAGGGCATAATCGCCCGGGTTCTGGTAGGCGCGTTGCAGAAGCGAGGAGAGCAGGGCCGGATTCACCCCACCCCCCATGCCCCCGGCGTAGAAGGGCAGGCCACCTGGACCCCCGGCTCCACCGGCGTTGCCCGCGTTCCCGGCATTGCCGGCGTTGCCCGCGTTCCCGGCATTGCCCGCGTTGCCCGCGTTCCCGGCGTTCCCGGCGTTCCCGGCATTCCCGGCATTCCCGGTTCCCCTGGCCCGTTCGTTCTCGATATTGCTGCCCAGATTGCCGATCTGGACGGCCTCGATGGCCCGGTCGTATTTGGCCTTGTCCTGCACCGAGTTGCCGCCGAGCAGGTCCTTGCCACCCTCCCCGAAGACCTGGCCAAGTTGCAGGGTGCCGCGCTTGAGGGCTGCCGAGACGGCCGCCAGCGTCTGCACGTCCTTGTCTCCGACGCCTCCGCCGCCCGCCAGGTCCTGGTTTCCTGTCTTCTCGAGGACCTTCTTGAGTTGACCGTTGTCGTAGTTCCCGCCAGCGTTCTTGTAACGGGCCGCCACCAGAGCAAAGGTGGCGGCTTGTTGCGCGCTGGGGTTGCCCGAGTTCAGGTCTTGATACAGCACTCCCAGATTTCGCCCCATCTCCTGGGCGTTATCCACGCGCTTGCCGGCGTAGAACTCGGCCGCATAACCTTCCACGATGTTGGAGCGAGCGGTGCCCACATCCACGGTCTTGTTGGCCGTGATCTTGTTCTGATTGACGTTGCCGTTGTTGTCCACTGCGTCGATGTAGCGCTGCAGGCCGGCCAGGTCGCTGTTGGGCTGACGGAAACCGCCCCCTCCGGGACCGCCGTAAGGGTTGCCGGCGCCGTAGGCACCACCGGTTCCGTAGGAGTAGCCTCCCGGGTAACCCGGTACACCGCCCCCGCCCCCGTAGCTGCCGCCGTAGCCGCCACCGCCGGGCGGGGCGTAGGCCGGGCCGGGTGCGCCGCCACCATAGCCTCCGCCATAACCCCCGGCCGCGGGTGCACGACCTGCCCCGCCAGCGTTGCCCGCATTGCCCGCGTTGCCCGCGTTGCCCGCGTTGCCCGCGTTGCCGCTAAGGGCGCCGAGCGGCGGATACTGGTAGGGTTGCTGAGCCCCTGCAAAACCGCCCCAGCCGTTGGACATTTGCTGCAGGGCCTGCATCAGCAGTTGCAGCAGGGGAAGGATTCCCTGGATCGAGCCGAGCCCGGGCCCACCTAACGGCGAGCCGCCAAACTGGCTGAAAAGCCCGGGCCCGCCCTGCAGGCCGCCGCCCAACACGTTTCCAGCTTGCACTGCATAGCCACCATAGGGACTGGCTCCGCCG
>CAYZNA010000440.1:0-1312 GCA_964478665.1 uncultured Anaerolineales bacterium | reverse complement strand
TAAGGATTTCCACCGTAAACCGAACTCATAGGCTCGTACTCCTCCTCCAGAGATTTGTTTTGGAGCTGTCAGATCTTACCTGGGCGCCGTAACCCCGGGCTTTCACGAACGAGCCGGGCTGCGCGAAGTGGAGGGACTGCAACCGATGGCCAGCGGAAGGGGCGCAGGTGCAGCAGGAGGAGCTGGTCTGCCGCGCCGCCCGGGCCCTGGGCCGAACCGCAGGCCGAGCCAGCCTGACCATGCTCAGCGCACAGGCTCGGGTCTTCCCGGTCCCGGTTGTCCCCCTATCGCCGCCGCTGCAGGTGTTCGCACCGCACACCCAGCTCATCAGTTTCCCCCATCCTTCGAGATGTACGAGAAGCCTCAGGGCTGCTCGAGGTCGTCCGAATTTTGCTGAAACATCTTGCGAATGTTTGGATTGGTCTTGAGGCGTCGCTTGGGAAGGTCGTCCGCGGCCTGCTGGCGGACCTCGAGCAGTTCGATTCCGCCCAGAACGTCCATTGAGCTGACCCCCGCGAAGCGCGAGAGAGAGACAGTGCCCGGTGCCGGGGGCCGGGCTTCTGCTGCCGGCCTGGCGCCAACCTCCTCGACCGCATAGAAGGCCGCGAGATCGAGGGTGGAAACCTCTTGAAAACGAGAGGAAACCGAACGCAGTGCCTCGTCTACCGGGTTCTGTGCCGGAATTTCCTGCCTGGGTGCGCCTACCGACTCAAGCCGGGCCTCGATAAGTTCCAGGTGACCGACATTGGCAAAACGCTCACGCAGGCCGACGGCGCCCTGACGGGGCGGGCGTGGTGTGCGGGGCTGGCGCACCTCTTGCATGGAGCCGGAGGGGATGCTCAGATCCCCAACCACGCGCAGGTCGCGGCGAAACATCTGGGCCTGAGCCGAGGGGTTCTCGCGGATGGCTTCGTAGAGGTCGGTTTGCCGACGCGTGGCCCCCTCGAGCAGGCTCTCGAGCCAGTAGGCGGCGCCCTGCCCAACGATGGATGAGGCGGCTCTCGAAGGAGTTGGAGGGGCCTGCCCCTTCATCGCCTCCAGCGCTTCGCCGACGCTGACTTTCTTGCGTGGCTCTTGCTGCTGCATTTACTGACTCCCCGCCGGACCCGGCCGGCCCACCCGGTAATATCGCAAAGACTCGAGTTCGATCAGATGAGACCCTTCATGATCCTGGAAGTGGTAGACGAATTTCGGCTGCTCTTCGCCCGGCAAACTGGCAGAGCTGACCCTGGCCAGGCCGGGCGCCTGCGAACCTACCGTGTCGTAGACCAGCAGCGGTTCTCCACTGAACTGCTGAAAGATCACTTTGCCA
>CAYZNA010000439.1:990-3230 GCA_964478665.1 uncultured Anaerolineales bacterium | reverse complement strand
TACCGAATCCCCCCGTTTTTTCCCGTTTTCTTGTCCCCAGCCCGATACGCTCACGTTGTTCGACCAGACCACCCTGCCGGTAGGGCCGTACAGCCGCGAGGACGCCGCTTTTCAGGTGCGGCGGCTGGCGGCGCGCGAGGGGCGCGCGCTGCTCCCCGACGAGGTGGAGCGACTGGTGCGCGCCAGCGGCGGGCACGCCGGGCTGCTCAAGAAGGCCTACGGCGCCGGGCGGGGCAGGGCTTCCCTGCCGTGGCCGGCCTATCTGCAACAGCTCTCCGCCGAGCGCAGTTTGCAGATCGAGTGCCAGAAGATCTGGGCCAGCCTGCACGAGGAAGAGCGCGCCGCCCTGGCAATGCTGCTGTCCGGGGCCGCAGCTCACCCCCCGCAGGCCGGGCTGCGTTCGCTGCTGGAAAAAGGGTTGCTGGTCCGGGATGCGGACCGGTCCCTGCGGCTATTCAGCCCGCTGTTTGAAGGGTTTGTGCGCGCCCAACAGGAGGCATGACCAGGCCATGAGCTTCTCCGACCCGTTTTCCCCCACCGGCATGATCGAACTCGAGAAGAACGCCGACCTGGCCCTGTACCTTGTGGACGGGCTGGGCCGGGGCCGCGACCCGCACGAGTACATCTGGCGCGGCGAGCGCGACATCCGCACCCTGCAATACACCTCCCATGTGGTGGAGGCCTTGCAGCGGCTGAAGTTGCCCGGCCTGACCGAGCATCTGATCGAACCCGCGGCCGACTGGCTGCTGGACCTGCCCTTTGGCCCCGATGTTTCCTACGAGGAACAGCGCGCCCTGCGGGTTTACCCCAGCCGCTTCAAGACCCTGGCTTTGCTCGGCCAGTTCGACCCGGTCCGGCTGCGGGAGGACTTCGCCGACCTGAGCCGGCTGTTCGATCCGGGGGGCGGCTGGCTGCCCGGCGAGTACGCCCTGTTTGCCGGGATGTACGACCCGGCGGGCGGCGCGCGGTTGACCGCGCCGGAGTTCCCCGATGGGCGCGTGCCGCTGGGAGAGGTAACAATCCCGTAGCAGCAGCGGCCCCGGCCTGCGTTTGCCTTTGCCAGCGATTGGTAGTATTATGGCAATAACCGCTTTCTAACCGGAGCGCGCATGGCTTTTACCGACCTGCCGATCAACTACCGGAGCAAGGAAGTCAGCCGGATCATGGGGGCAATCCGCGCCGGCGAATCTTGCGCGGTGGTGGGGGTGAACGGCTGCGGCAAATCCAACCTGATGCGCTTTCTGGCCGAGCGCCGGGTGCAGGCCCACTATCTGGGGCCGGACCGGGAGCCGCGCCTGTTCGTGCTGGCCGAGGGCGACGACCTGACCGAGTGCAGCGAGGATGCGGTGTACGAACTGCTGCTCAGCCGGCTGGAGCGGGCGACGGCAGAGCAGCGCCCGGCGGGTGGCCCGACGTTCGATCTGACACTGATCGAGAAAGTCCACGAACTGCGGCAGGGGAGCGGCCCGCCGGGGGCCATTCGCCGCCTGTTCGGGCAGGCGGTGGCCGGGCTGCAGGCATCCGGGCGGCGGCTGGCCTTTCTGCTGGACAATTTCGACGAGGCATTCCGGCAGTGCTCCCCGGCGGTTTTCGCCGGTCTGCGGGCGCTGCGCAACGAACACAAATACCGGCTGGTGTACGTGGTGGCCGGGCGCGCGCCCCTCCCCTCGCAGCGCGACTACTCCCCTAAATTCCAGACTTTCTACGAACTGTTCGAGCAGAACACCGTCTGGCTCGAGCCGTACAACCACGACGACGCGCTGTACGAGGTCAGACGGCTGGCCGAGCGCGCCGGCGTTTCCCTGCTGACCGACGAGGCCGAGCGGCTGGTGCGCGCCAGCGGCGGACACCCCGGCCTGCTGAAAAAGGCCTTCCACGCCGCCCGCGACCGGCACGCGCTCCCGTGGCCGGCTTTCATGCAGCACCTCTGCGCCGACCGGAACGTGCGATCCCAAAGGTCGAATCGGTCGGTTTCTCTCCCCGCGCCGACGCGCGTCAGGGTCTCATAGATACCGGAGATGGTGGCGCTTTCCGTCACCGGCCGGAATGAGTCGCCCCGCCATGCGTGCGGCAGATACATCGTTGGCGAATAGCGCTGGAACACTTTGAGGGGATGGACATAGAGAGCGCCCTCATGGCGGTGGACGTCCAGCAGGAGCTGCGTTGTGTCTCGGATGGAGGCTACTGCCCGGTACGAATGGCGCCTTCGCAGCAGCGCGAAGTAAGCGATGGTATCCAGC
>CAYZNA010000439.1:0-980 GCA_964478665.1 uncultured Anaerolineales bacterium | reverse complement strand
GCCGGGGACACCGCGGCCTGGTGAAAGAGCCCTTCCACGCCGCCCGCGACCGGCACGCGCTCCCGTGGCCGGCGTTCATGCAGCACCTGTGCGCCGACCGGAACGGGCGGGAGGTGTGCCGGAGAATCTGGCTCAACCTGAGCGACGAGGAACGGGTCGGGCTGCGGGCGGCCGCCGGCGGGCAGCCTGCGGGGCGCGGAGCCGCCCCTCTGCTGGAAAAAGGCCTGCTGCGCGCCGCCGAACCGGGCGGGTATCGGGTGTTCAGCCCGGTGGTGGAGGAGTTTGTGAGGGGGTCACAAGAGTAGGGGCACCAGGCGCGCGCCGCAAGCGTTTGGCATTGGAAGCGGATGGGGCTATACTCTGTTGGGCAGGCGCCCTGGTAGCCCGATAGCGGGCCTCTTGGTCCGGGAGAGAAAGCCATGGATGGGTCACAACTTGCTCTGGCTGCTGTTGCCTTCCTCACCCCGCTGACCCCGTATCTGGCAAAGGCAGGCGAGGAAGTGGCGAAGGAAGTGGGCAGGGCCGTATTCGAGAAAGCCCGCGCGGTGTACTCGATCATCCGCCAGAAGTTCGAGGCCGAACAGGACGACGAGTCCCGCCGCGCCCTCACGAGTTTTGAGCCACAACCAACCGCGTATGCCGACCGGCTGGTTGTTCAGTTAACTCAAAAGGCGGAAACGGATCAACAATTCGCCCAAGCCCTCGCGGGCCACATTCGTGACCTTCGCGATTTGCTCCTTCACTGCCTCGAAGAGCGTTTTCTGCTGCAAGACCTGAAGAAAGTCTATTTCCTGATCGGGATCGGCTGGAACGATCTGGTCGGCGAAGCAGCCGGCCGGGCCGAGAAGGCCATGGCTCTCATCGAATACGCCGACAAGCACCGGGAGCGTTTGCCCGATCTGATCCGGGCGATGTGGGAGACCTATCCGGGGTTGAAGTGTTGAGGGAGGAGGGTTGAATGAAGCAAGAGCAGATCAACC
>CAYZNA010000438.1:0-3253 GCA_964478665.1 uncultured Anaerolineales bacterium | reverse complement strand
CCACGGATGGGAGGGGCCACGGATGGGTGAGGGTGGGCCATCCGTGGGGGCCTGTATCCGTGGGAGGGGGCATGGTCCCACGGATGGGAGGTACCACGGATGGATTACGGCAGGCGATCCGTGGGGGCCTGTATCCGTGGGAGGTATCATCTCAATAATCCGGGGCGCATGGGGATGCGCCCCCTACGTAGGAACGCACGCTTCGCGCCATGCGTTCCCCCGGGATATTGAGAAGATACCCTCCAGCCCTGTTCGCCGACAGCTTCGAGACCGGCGATCTCTCGGACTGGTCGTCCGCCGTCAGCGACAACGACGACCTGAGCGTGAGCGCGCAGGCGGCGCTCGTGGGCAACGGCCACGGCCTGCAGGCGGTCATCGACGGCACGGCCGCCCTGTACGTGCAGGACGAGACCCCGGCCGCGGCCGGGCGCTACTACGCCAGTAGGGGCGACACGCGTGGTCGCCCCTTACTTTGACCCCAACAGCGTTACCCTGCCGGCCGGCAGCACGGTCACCTTGCTCAAGGGCAACAACGGCAACAACACCGGGCTGTTGAAGGTGCTGGTGCGCAAGTTCGGGGCGCTGTATCAGGTGAGCGCCGCGCTGCACGACGACGGGGCCAACTGGAGCCAGAGCGCGTGGTACACCCTGACCGACCAGCCCCACGAGCTGGCGCTGGAGTGGTGCAACGCCGGCGATTCAAGCCCCGTCCCCGGCCACCACCTCTACCACCTCGGCCCCGGTGGCGGCCAGGATGACCGCCGGACGGAGGCGCAGCAGGGTGTCAATTGCGCCGCCGCCGGCCCAGACCTCCTCCTGCGCCAGCACCCGCCGGTCGAGCACGGTGCGCAGGCGGACCCGATGCCCGAAGGGCGGCATGGCTCCCACCCCGAACCCGGTCAGCGCCTCCGCCAACTCCGCGTTGGCCAGCTTCACCCTCTTCTTCCCCATCCCGGCCCACGCTGCCAGCCGGCCGCGATCCACCCTGGCGCTGCCGCCAGCGATCACCAGCAGCGGCTGCCGGTCGAGCAAGAACACCAGCGACTTGACAATGCGCTCCGGGGGCACGCCCAGCGCTTCCGCCGCGGCCCCCACCGTGGGCGTGTGCCGCGGCAATCGCACAATCTCGGCCTGCAACTGCCGCGCCTGGATGTAGCGGTCAAGATCAGTCGAATCCATCATGCCGCCGCCAGGGGCCGGTTCTCCTCCAGATGGTCGGCGAAGAACAGGGTGACGTTTTCGGAGGCAAAGGTCCAGAGCTGCCGGGCGGCCTGGGCGCCCTCCGGCGAGGCCATCGCCGCGCGGGCGGAGGGGAAGTCGTCGAAGAACAGCTCGTGCATCAGGCGATAGCGGGCCGCGCCCCCCGGGCTGCCGTGGGCGTGACTGACCACCACCCGCCGCAGGCCGGGGAGCCGGTCGGCCAGCGGCAGGAAAGCGTTGAAGCCGGCGTCAAAGGCCTCGCTGTCGCGGGGATGGCCGAAGAGCAGCACCAGCTTGACCATGATCAGACCGCTCTCAGCGCCTGATCGAGATCATCCTGCAGGTCGGCCACCTCTTCGATGCCCACCGCCAACCGCACCAGGCCATCGGAAATGTGGGCGGCGGCGCGTTCGGCAGGGCTGAGGGTGGAGTGGGTCATGGTGGCCGGATGCTCGATCAGGGTATCCACGTTGCCCAGGCTGAAGGCCAGGGTGCACAGGCGCACGGCGTTCATCAGCCGTCGGCCGGCATCCAGCCCGCCGGCCAACTCAAACGAGAGCACCCCGCCAAAGCCGCCCTGCATCTGCCGGGCGGCGACCGCGTGGCCGGGGAAGTCCGGCAGCCCGGGATACATCGCCCGCGCCACCTTCGGGTGGCCGGCCAGCCAGCGGGCCAGCGTCAGGGCGTTCTCGCTGGCGCGGGTCACACGCAGGCTGAGGGTCTTCAGGCCCATGATAGTCACCCACGAATCAAACGGACCGGGCACGCCGCCGAAGTGGCCGAGCATGGTCTGCAGCGGCCCGCTTACGTATTCGGGGTGGCGGCTGACCACCGCCCCGCCCAGGTGCGCGCCGTGCCCGGAGATGTATTTGGTGGTGGACTGGCCGTTCCCCGGCGCGGATGGCGGCGGCGGCCTCGGCGGACTCGAAGCCGTAGGAGGAAGTCATGTAAATGGGGGCGATGTGGGCGTGGTGCTGGTCTTCGCCTTCGCCGGTGTGGATGGCGAGGGTGGAGGCGTGGTAGTGGAGAGGCAGTGTTTTCATGCGGGAGATTATACCTCTCGCCGTCTGCGGCTGCGATACCTCCGTCATATTCGCGAAAGTGGGAGGGACGGTCTTGGCCGTAAGTCGCCCCCCTGCCGGCACCTCGTCGCCTCGTCGCGACGCGATTGACAAATCTATTCACCGGTAATACTATTGCCGCGCTTTCTGGAAATTTGTAGAGTAACTTGACGGATGTCGGTTCGCCACGCTCTGTTGGGGCTGTTGGCCCAGCGCCCACGACATGGATACGGGCTGCACGCCGCTTTCGAGGCCGTGGTCGGCGGGGCGGAGAACCGGGATGTCAAACCGGCCCCGATTTACACCACGCTTGCCCGGCTGCAGGAGGGCGGCCTGGTGCAGCAGGACTCGGTGGAGCAGGATAGCGGGCCGGAGAAACGCATCTATGCGCTGTTGTAAAAGTGCAAAGTCATTTCTGGACGACTCCTGAGCTAAAGGCCGAAGAGTATTGAAAACTCTTCGGCTCTGGTGGCGCACTGCAAATTACCGCCGAGGAAAGCGCCTGGAGTGAGGCAAGCGACCAGCCCTGCCGCTCGGGCGTCAACTTCTGGGGTAGGGCTGAACGAGTCTGATACGGGGGATCGCTGCGTAGTGCTTCTGGTTGAAAGTGTGCAGCGGCAGATCGAGAGAGGCAGCCATTTGCCCTATGAGCGCATCTATGATGCCCAGGCCGTGACTGAGATAGTAGCGCGCAAACACGGCGATGGCCTCATCACAGGTTTCGGGCGGAAGGCCAGATCACGCCGTAGGCCGCGAGTTGCTTCTGTAACTGCCTCTGTTCAGTTCGATTTTTGCAGCCCTGGATCAATTCCATGACCACGAATCCGGGGAGGAGTATCTCGTCGTCGCCCAATGAATCGAGCCAGACCACCGCCGGAGGGTGTCCCCGCAACAGGTCGATCATTACATCCGTATCAAGAAAAGCCATGGCTTATTGGTTTGGACTTTTGACAAAAAGTGAGAACTGCCTCAAACTAGAGGCATGAACCACG
>CAYZNA010000437.1:0-3256 GCA_964478665.1 uncultured Anaerolineales bacterium | reverse complement strand
GCCGCGCCCCCCCGGCTGAAGCCTTGACTCCGGCGGTCGGGAAAAGTGAGTTTTGCGCCACTGCGTTTTATCCGCTCTGGCCGGTTAACTCCAGCAAACCACGCCGGGTCAGCACCTCCACCATTCGCCGCCGGTGCCAGGCCGAGGAGCGCACGTCGTCAATCGGCCGGGCCTCCTCTGCGGCCAGGCGCGCGGCGCGCTCGATCCGGTCGGGCGTTAACGGGCCGGCCCGCAGTTCGGCGGCGGCCCGCAGCGCCCGCAGGGGAGTGGGGGCCACCGCGCCCAGCACCACCTCCGCCGACCGGCACTGCGGCGCGCGGGGGTCGTAGCCATGCAGGGCCAGGGCCACGCCCACCACGGCAATGTCCATGTGGGCGCGCGGGGAGTACTTGCGATACAGCGCCGGGCCGTCCGGGCGCGGGACCTCGACGGCGACCAGCAACTCGCCGCACCCGAGCACGGTCTGGCCCGGGCCGAGGAAGAAATCCGCCAGCGGGGCTCGCCGCTCGCCGTCCGGCCCGAACAGGCGGACCACACCGCCCAACGCAATCAGGATGGGGGCGAGGTCGGCGGAGGGGGAGGCGCTGCACAGGTTGCCGCCCACGGTGGCAAGGTTGCGAATCTGAACCGAGGCCATGCTGGCGGCTGCGGCGGAGAGCGCCGGGTAATGCTCCCGCAGCAGCGGCGAGCAGCGCATCTCCTCGGCGGTGGTCAGCGCGCCGAGGCTGAGGTGCGCGTTGAAAGCCAGGCCGCGCAGCTCCGGGATGCGCTTGATGTTGACCACTGCCCGCGGGGTGGCCGCGCGCGTTTTTAGCTTGATGAGCAGGTCGGTGCCACCGGCCAGCGCCTGCGCCCGACCGTTGTAGCGCAGCAGCAGCTCGACCGCCTCGGTCAACGTCCGGGGGGCGTGATATTCAAAGGGCTTCATTGCGCTGCTCTTCCGCAGGTCGCCGGGACGATGTGGCGGCCCCCATCTCAAGGGCCTGGAAATTGGTTTCCACGGCCCTGGCCGGGCCGAGGCTGCGCACGGCGGCCTTCAGGTCGTCCACGGTCAGGCCCAGTTCGCCGTGCGCGGCGGCAAAGCCGAGGACGACCACGTTGGCCACCGCCGGCCGGCCCAGCGACCGGGCGCAGGCGTCGGCGTCAAGGGAGTAAACCTGCACGCCCAGTTCGGCCAGGCGCGGCATCACCGCCGGGTCCAGCCCGTTGGCGCTGTTCACAAAGACGCTGCCCCCCGCCCGCAAAAAGGGCAGGTTGCGCACGGCCTCCACCGGGTCGAAGGCCAGGATGGCATCGGCGGTGCCGCGCCGGATGAGGGGCGACTGGCTGCCGCCGATCTTGAGGTGCGACATCACGCTGCCGCCGCGCTGGCTCATGCCGTGGTTCTCGGAGGCCAGCACCGAATCGCCGCGCAGGACCGCCGCCTGCGAAAGCACCTTTGTGGCGTACACCACCCCCTGACCGCCAACACCCGCGAGAATTAGCTTACGCTCCATTTGCTCCTTGACCCTGAACACATTGGGGACCGATAAGATCAGGCGACCACCATCTCCTTCGGCAAGATAAAACCTTTATAGCAGGCGTCAATACACTGCCCGCAGTCCACGCAGATGCGATAGTCCACGTCCACCCGTGATTTGTCGGCGCGCAGAACCAGCGCCGGGCACTCGAAGGCCTCCACACAGTAGCGACAGCCGTCGCACTGCTCGGTGATGACCACCGGGACCGGGGCGGCCTCCAGCGGCGACCGGTCGTACAGCACGCAGGGCCGGTCGGCGATCAGCACGGCCACGCCGCCGTCGGGGGCCTCGGTGAAGCCGTGGGCCTCGCGCAGCAGGGCCTCGAAGGCCGCGTGGTCGTAAGGGTCGGCCACGCGCAGGTATTTCACGCCGCAGGCGCGGACCAGATCGGGGATGGAGACTCTGGTGGCTGCGTCGCCGTCGGCGGCGTAGTCGTTGGCCGGGGTGGGTTGGGCGCCGGTCATGGCTGTGGTGTGGTTGTCCAGTATCAGCAAGACGAAGCGCGCCCCGGTGTGCACAGCGTTGGCCAGCGGCACAATGCCGGAGTGGACGAAGGTGGAATCGCCGATCACGGCCACAATCGGGCGCTTGTCGCCAGTGATGCGGCCGGCCTGATAGAAGCCGGTGGCCATGGTCACCGCCGCGCCCATGTCCACAAAAGTATCAATCGCCCGCAGGTTGGTGCCCAGCGAATAGCAGCCGATGTCGCCCGGGTAGATGGCGTTGGGGCCGAAGGTGCGTTTCATGGTGAACATGGCCGAGCGGTGCGAGCAGCCGGGGCACAGGCGCGGGCGGCGGGGTGTGATCTTGAGCGACTGGATGATCCCCGCCAGCAAGGCATCGTCGGGCGGGGGGAGGACCGAGAAGCCGGCCCGTTCGAGTGCCCCGGCCAGCAGGCCGGTCATGGCCTCGGGCGATAGTTCGCCCGCGTTGGGCACCGTGCCATCCAGCCGCCCGCTCACGCGCGTGCGGTCGGGGACCTGCAACTCGATGCAGGCGTCCGGCTCTTCGAGCACCAGCACCCGGTCGAACTGCGCAATGAAGTCCATCACCCGTTTGCGCGGCAGCGGATACGGCGTGCCGATCTTGAGTACCGGCAGGGAGACGCCCAGGTCGGCCAGCGCCTGGCAGGCGGTGTGGTAGGCAACGCCGCTGGCGATAATCCCTAATCTCCAATCTCCAATCTCCGGGGAAGAGATCAGGGATTGGGGATTAGAGATTGAATTGAGCGGCGATGTCTCGAACTCGGCCTCGATGGCCTCGAGTTTGGAATTCAATTCGTGATGGAGTTTCAGGCGGAAGACCGGCGTTGCCGCCCAGCGCTGCGGCTCCTTTTTGAAGCCGGGCTTGCGCCCGTTCGGCGCTGGTTGTTCTGCCACCCCGTTGACCTCCACGCTCTGCACGGCGTGGCAAACGCGAGTGGTCGGGCGCAAGATCACCGGGAGGCGATGCCGCTCGGAAAGCTCTAGCGCGTCCCCGACCATCGCCAGCGCCTCGGCCGGCGTTGCCGGGTCCAGCACCGGGACTTTGGCGGCGAGGCCCATCAGCCGCGAGTCCTGCTCGGTTTGCGAGGACATCGGGCCGGGGTCGTCACAGGGGACGATCACAAACCCGCCAACCACACCGGTATAGGCCGCGCTGAACAGCGGATCGGCGGCCACGTTCAGGCCTACCTGCTTCATGGCGGTGGCCGCGCGCAGCCCGCTCCAGCTTGCCGCCAGCGCCACATCAAAGGC
>CAYZNA010000436.1:1254-3293 GCA_964478665.1 uncultured Anaerolineales bacterium | reverse complement strand
GGCATGGGGATGCACGGCAGCGGCATGGGGATGCACGGCAGCGGCATGGGGATGCCGCTGCTACGGGCGGCGCGGGTTTTTCGCCCGTAGCCGGGGCATCCCCATGCCCCGGTTTCGCACGGCAGCGGCATGGGGATGCACGGCAGCGGCATGGGGATGCACGGCAGCGGCATGGGGATGTGCCGCTGCTACGGGCGGCTAGCAGCCGCAGCTCGCGCCGGTCAGGGGACCTGGAGGGGAACCACATCGTCGGGCAGGCGTGGGCAGGTTCACACGCTGCCTTCGTCAATCCAGCGGCGGGCAACTTCCGGCAGGGCGGCGCGCGGCCCCTGGCGGCGGGTGCACTCGGGCAGCGAGTCGAGGAATTGGCGCCCGTACTGGCGGTTGATGACGCGCCGGTCGAACACCGCCACCACCCCGCGGTCGGTGCGGGTGCGGATCAGCCGGCCAAAGCCCTGGCGGAAGCGCAGCACGGCCTCCGGCACCGAATACTCGCTGAAGGAGCGCTCGAAGGTCTCGGAGCGGGCGGCGATGATCGGGTCGGAGGGCACGTCAAAGGGCAGCTTGACGATCACCAGCAGCGAGAGGTCCTCGCCGGGCACGTCCACCCCCTCCCAGAAGCTGCGCGTGCCCAGCAGCACCGCCCGGTGGGCCGACTTGAAATCGCCCAGCAGTTTGCTGCGCGAAGTGCCGCTGTTCTGGGCATAGACCGTGACGCCCATCTGGGCCAGCGGGTCGCTGATGGCCTGCTCGGTGAGGCGGAGCTGGGCGTAGGAGGTGAACAGCACCAGCGCCCGGCCGCGGGTGGCGCTGCACAGCGGGATCAGGGCGGCGTCCAACGCGCGCTGAAAGCCGTAGCGGTCGGAGGGTTCGGGGATGTCGCTGACCAGATAGAGCAGGGTGGAAGTGCGGTAATCGAACGGGGAGCCGACCGGCAGTTCGCCGGCCTCGCGGGCGTTGAGGCGGCTCTTGAGGTAGTCGAACTCGTGGGCCACGGTCAGGGTGGCGGAGGTCATCACCACGCTATCTTTGGCGTTCCACAGATGTTCCTCCAGCAGCGAGCCGACGTGCAGCGGGGCGGCGTGCAGCATCACGCGCCCGCCGCCGGCGCGGGCCTCGCACCAGTAGATCATTCCGGGGTTGGGCTTGACCACCAGCCCATCGAGGCTGGCGATCATTTCCTCGTAGTAGCGGGCGGCGCCAGTGAGGGAGGAGCTGAGGTCCTCGCGGTCGGGCAGGAGGTCGGGCTGGCCGTCGCTCCGGCCCAGGGCCTGATTGAGCCGGCCCAGCCCCTCGGCCAGGGTGTGAAGGGTAGCCCGCAGGTCCTCCCACACAATCTCGATCTGCTCCCAATAGGCCAGGTTGCGGGTGGCGGCCACCACGCGCACTTGCTGGCCGTATTCGCTCACCGGCTGGCCGCGGCGCTGGTCGGCCAGAAAGGCCTCCACCGCGTCGAAGAAGGACCGGGTCTGGCTCAGGGCGGTGGTTCCGTCGAGGCTGGCCAGCTCCGCCTCGCGCTGAACCCGGCCGAAGCGGTCGGGCGGGAAGGAGTCGCGGGCGGCGGCGGTCGCGTTCCCCAGCAGGCCGGTGTTGCTGTTGCCCAGTTCGCGCAGGCGGCGGTCCACCTCGTTCTGGTCCACCGCGAAGCTCAGGCCGTCGGTGGCGGCGCCTTCCAGATGATGGGCCTCGTCCACCACAAGGTAGTTGTATTCCGGCAGCACCTGATTGCTGGCGGCGATGTCGGCCATGAGCAGGGCGTGGTTAATAATGAGGACGTGAGCGGCTTCGGCGGCGCGGCGCGCCCGGTAGAAGGGGCAGGCCCCGCCGGTGCGTTGCAGGCAGGTCTCGGCGGTGCAGTGGTCGTCCTCGGCCGAGATGTGCGACCAGGCGCCGGCCGCCCCCGGGCCGGTGAGAGTGAGTTCGGAGCGGTCGCCGGTGAGGGCGCCGTCGGCGGCGGCCGCGTTCAACCAGACCAGCACTTTGGCCAGCAGGCGCATCTCCTCAACCACGTCGAGGATCAGATACGACAGCTCATTCAC
>CAYZNA010000436.1:0-1244 GCA_964478665.1 uncultured Anaerolineales bacterium | reverse complement strand
ATGCGGTCCATCCCCCATCGACCACCATGTTGGCCCCCGTCACCCAGGACGAGGGACTCCAGCCGGCGCGGGCAAAGGTAGTTGGAGCGGCCCTTGAGCACCGCCGCCTCGAAGTCCAGCCCGAGCACGTTGCGCAGGGCGGGGACGTCTTTGTTGAGCAGTTGCTCTTGCAAGTTGATGGTGTTGGTGGAGACCACCACCCGCCGGCCGTTCTGGCGCGCCCATTCGATGGCCGGGATGAGGTAGGCCAGGCTTTTGCCGGTGCCGGTGCCGGCCTCGATCAGCATGTGCCGGCCGTGGTTGAAGGCCTCGGCCACCGAGCGCAGCATCTCGATCTGCTGAGTGCGGTGCTCGTAGCCGGGGAAGCGCTGGGCCAGCGGGCCGTCGGGCGCCAGCAGGGCGGCCAGGGCCGGGGTGTCCACCGGGCGGGGCTGCTCGTCCGGCTGCAGGGGCCGCAGCCCACGGCCGGACGGGCGCCCGCCGGGGAAGAGCGGCCCGGCGCCGTCGCCGGGCGCCCGGCGCGCTTCCGCCTTCTCGTGGGAGCGGCGCGCCAGGGCCTCCTGAAATATCCATCCACCGCCCCAATCCACTTTCTGGCCGTGGCGCACGATCTCGGCCAGCACCTCCAGCGGGAGCTGGCAGGCGCGCTCGAACAGGCGGGTGAAGACCGCGTGGGTGACGAGTGCGTCGTCGAGGGCGCGATGGGTGGCGGGCAGGGGGATGCCCAGCTCGCGTCCGAGGGCGCCCAGATTGTAGCGCACGGCGGAGGTGAGCAGCACGGAGGCCAGATCAAATGTATCGAGCGTTTCGTTGTGGCGCAGGGCGCCGCTGGCCTGCAAGAAGCCCACGTCGAACTTGACGTTGTGGCCCAGCACCGGCAGGTCGCCCACAAAGTCGTGCAGCCGGGGGAGCACGCTCTCCAGCCGGGGCTGGTTGGCGAGCATGGCGTCGGTGATGCCGGTCAGGCCGGTGATGAAGGCGCCGACCGGGCGGCCGGGGTTGATCAAGTTGCTGAAGCGGTCTTCGATGCGCTCGCCTTTAAAGCGGACGGCGCCGATTTCGATGATGGCGTCTTTCTGGGGGTCAAGACCGGTGGTCTCCAGGTCCAGGGCGACCAGGGTTTTCACGATGGGGAGCGCTTTCTAGCCGCGCGCGGCGGAGGTGGAAGTGGGGGGATTATACCATCGGGGGAATGGGGAGTGGGGAGTGGGGAGTGGGGAGTGGGGAGTGGGGAGTGGGGAGTG
>CAYZNA010000435.1:0-3302 GCA_964478665.1 uncultured Anaerolineales bacterium | reverse complement strand
CTTCTATCCGCAGGGCGGCACGGCCACGATGCCGATATTTTCACAGGCTCTCAGCTCTCGTTCTGACCGTGCTGGCGACAGCGGCCTGCGCCGGGCCGGCTCCCGCCCCGGCGCAGGCGCCGCTGGCAGTTGCGACTGCCACAGAGAGCGCCACCGCCGCACCTACGATCACTGCCACTGCATCGCCTTCGGCTACCTCCCCTCCCTCCGGGACGCCCTCGCCCACTCGCACGGCATCGCCCAGCCCACAGCCCAGCGACACCGTTACGGTCACCCCCTCCGCGACAGTCACCCGCCCGCCAGCTCCCACGCGGACCCCTCTGCCCCCCGCGACCGCCACGCCCGCGGCGGTAGCCCAACCCGGCACATATCCGCAGGCCGGGGCCTGTGCCTCGTATCCAATAAGCTACTACTACTTCGAGGGTGGTAAAAGGTGGTGGGCCCGCGCCACCATTTTGTGGTGTGTCACGTCCGTCGTTGTTCAACCAACGGGCGACATGCAGTTCAATGTTATCTGGACGACCGCAGAGGTCACCAGCGGCAACCGTTTCACCAAAGGGCCTGACCGGGACAACCGCGCCATGTATTTGCTGGATGACCTGGGACGGCGCTACGATCACATCGCTACCGACGGCGCGGCGCGGGATGGCGGCACAATCGAGCTCAGCACCAACCCCACCCTGATCGGCAGCTTCACCTTTCCGTCAGCTCTGCCCGGTGCATCAACCTTCGCCTTCCACGACGACGATCAGCACGTGGTGATTGGGGGCATCCGGCTCAGCGCCCCGTGAGGCTATGCCCGACAACTCCCCACACACCAGCCCGACATCGAGCAGTTCGATCAACGGCGGGGGAGCCACTCAACCGTCACGATCCCGGCGACGGTCTGAAATTCCGGCACGCCACGTATCTCCCCACTGTTCGCCCTTGAACATCATCGGGTAGGGCGGCGGCTCTCAGGCGAATTCCAGAAAGTTGGGCGGCGCGTAAAGGCGGCGTTTACGCAGCGGTTCAGGAGCCTGCGTTTCGCACAGCGCTCGGAGCCGTTTCATGCGCGCCGCAGCCTCCAGCAAGAAAAACGGCTCCGGCAGCCGGAGTCATTTATCCACGGTCAGACGGGGGTTGCGGGCGCCGTGGCCGCGCATACGTTGGCCGATGAAAGCAGTAAAGCGGCGGGGGAGTTCTTCGTCCGACCATTCAGGCCACCCCAACCACCCAGCGACCCGGATCAGGCTGTCTTGAGAGTCTCCCCCGGCAGCCGCTTCCGAATCTGTGTGCGCACCCGCCGGGCGGTTTTCACGGCGTTGCGCGCCTCCGTCAGCGAGATGCGTTCGTAGTCTCCGGGATACCGCGTCACAGTGGCATAGTCGGTCAACTGCAGCAGTTCTTCGGGGGTCAGGTCGGGGCGGGCGCCGGCCGGGAGGCGTGAAGCAAGCATAGTCAGGTTGTGCGTCCTGGGAAAGTCCAGGCCGTGATTGACCAGCAGGGCTTTGATGTATTTTTCGACGCATTGCTGCGCGTGAAAGCAAACGATATCGGTCGGGCCACTCGCGCCCAATCTGAGGAGGTGGGCGGCGGCGATCAAGTCGCTTTCGGCTTTCAGCACCCACTCGTGAATCACACGGATGACATCGGGGTCATCTGCGAACATAGAGCACCTGGCCTTCCTGTAGAGCCGGCCGCTCGATGGTTCCCGGGATCTTGCGCCGTCGTTCGACTTCTTCCGGTGTGGTCACAATGATGTCGAACGGGACGAGGATGTCGTAGAGGGCAAGGCGCATGGCTAACTGCATTTCCCGCTTTGAACCGGTGAGCGGCATCACCACCAGCAAATCCACGTCGCTGTCCGGCCCCGCCGTGCCGCGCGCGTGCGATCCGAACAGGATAATCTGCTCCGGCTTGAAACGACGGGCCAGTCGCCGCACCATCTTATCTATCAATTGGGGGGTGATCTCTCTCGGCTTCATGCTGGCTCCGGTCTGGATTTGAGTATACTCCCACCCGCGCAGAACGCAACCGCTTCCGCTGCTGCTATAATCGGCAGATCACGAAACCCGTTGGTTGCCCCTTGTGGGCGTCAGAATCGCCGGGACGACAGGCACGCAGTCACCCGGAAACGGGCCGGTCCGCGAGGAAACCCATGCCGCTATTTGAAGCCGCCGGGAATCTCCACCTCCACACCCCCTACTCCGACGGCGAACTGTACCACGCCGAGGTAGCCGACGCCGCCATCCGCGCCGGGCTGGACTTCCTGCTCTTCACCGACCACAATGTGCTGGTGACTGGCGTGGAGGGCTGGCACGAACGCGACGGCAAACGGGTACTGGTGATGACCGGCGAGGAAATCCACGACCAGACCCGCCAGCCGCAGAAGAACCACTTGCTGGCCTACGGCGCCGATCGCGAGCTGGCCGCCCTCGCCGCCGACCCGCAGAAACTGATTGACGGGGTGAACGAGGCCGGGGGACTGGCCTTCCTCGCCCACCCTCACGATCCCCCCGCCAGCGCCCTGCACGGCGAGGCCGCCTCCGACCTCTCGTGGGTAAGTTGGGAGGTGCAGAACTACCACGGGCTGGAACTGTGGAACTACATGACCAGTTTCAAATCGCTGCTGCGTTCTCGCCGGGCCATCCTGCGCTACGCCTTCCACCCGGAAGAGGGCATCAGCGGGCCGCACCCGGACACGCTCCGCAAGTGGGATGAACTGCTGGCCGCCGGGCAGAAGGTGGCCGTAGTGGGCAGCGCCGACGCCCACGGGCACCCCTACCGCATGTGGGGCATCACGCGCGTCATCTTCCCCTACGAATACCTGTTCCGCTGCATCAACACGCACCTGCTCAGCGAGCGGCCCTTCACCGGCGACGCTGCCGCCGACACCGAGCGGGTGCTGGAGGCGCTGCGCCGGGGTCACTGCTTCGTGGGCTACGACCTGCCGGCCCCCACGCGCGGCTTCCGTTTCTCCGCCAACACCGACCGCGGCTCCGGCATCATGGGCGATACGCTGGCGCTGCGCGGCGGGGGCGTCACCCTGCAAATCGCCGTCCCCCGCCGGGCCACCCTGCGGCTGCTACGCGACGGCGAGCAGGTGGGCCGCTGGGAGAACCGCGAATACGCCCACTTCACAGCCAACCGGCCCGGCGCGTACCGGGCCGAAGCCTATATCCAGTTTAACGGCCAACTGCGGGGGTGGATTTACAGCAACCCCATCTACGTGCAGGGATAGGGAGCATGTGGGGCAGGCAGTCTGCCCGCGTGCGCGGGGTGGGGCCGGACTACTTTGATCCGGCGCGGGCGCGCAGTTC
>CAYZNA010000434.1:0-3304 GCA_964478665.1 uncultured Anaerolineales bacterium | reverse complement strand
GCCATGCGGGCGACCCGGCGCCATGCGGGCGACCCGGCGCCATGCGGGCGACCCGGCGCCATGCGGGCGACGCAGCCATGCGGGCGACCCGGCGCCATGCGGGCGACCCGGCGCCATGCGGGCGACCCGGCGGGTCGCCCCTACCCTCCCCAACAGGCGCGCAGGTAGGCCGCCAGCGGCAGGCCCTGCCCCTGCAAGGCGGCGGCCAGCGCCACGCCCACGTAGCGGTAGTGCCACGGCTCCCATTGGAAGCCGGTCTCCTGCGTGGCGCCCGGCGGGTACGAAAGCGTGAAGCCGTATTCGGCGGCGTGGTCTCTCAGCCATTCGCCCTCGGGCGTTTTGTAGAAATCGGTGTGAAATTTGTAGTCCAGCGCCGGCGCGCCGAAGTCCACCGCCGTGCCCAGTTGGTGTTCGCTGAAGCCGGGCGGGGCGCTGATTTGCGCGCCCCGGTCGGGGTACAGCTTGAGCCACTGTTGATAGGCGATGGCCTGCTCGACGTAGGAACGATAGCCGGAGATCACTCTGGGGCGCAGCCCGGCGGCGTTCATGGCCCCCAGCAGGGCCAGCAGCGGCGCCGTCGCCGCCCGGCGGAAGTATTGGGGCTTGAGGTAAACGTTGCGGGGATTGAGTTCCAGTTCCTCCAGGTCGGCCGGCAGGTAGTCCCGGCCCAGGCCATGCTCGCGGTCCACCAGCCGCAGCAGTTCCGGGTCGGCGGCTGCCGGGGCGCAGGCCGAGTCGGTCGGGGTGAGGAGAGGGGTGGGGGCGAGGAACGGGGTCGGGGTGAGGCCGTCGGTCGGGCGCGGACGGGGGGAAATGGTGGGGACCAGGGCGCGGGTGGGCGAGGGGGAATCGGCCGGGGTCGCCTCCCCTGTCGCCACCGGTCCGGGGGAGGTGTCAGCGGCGGCGGCCGGGAGTCCTCCCGAGCAGGCTGCCAGTGCGGGGATCAGCAGCACGATCAGCGCGAGGCGCACGGTCATGGCCGGATCAGTCGCTGGCGGCGGGGGCCGGCAGCGGGGCGGCTTTTGGCCGGCGGTTGGCGACGAGGATTCCGCTCACCACCAGCGCGCTGCCCAACAGCAGGCGCCAGTCGGCCCGCTCGCGCAGGAAGAGGATGCCCAGCAGCAGGCCGACGACCGGGAAAACGTAGGTGACCAGCGAGGCGCGGGTTGGCCCCCAGGCGTTGATGAGGTGGAAAAACATGATGTAGGCCAGGCAGGAGCCTAACAGGCCCAGCCAGGCCACCGCCAGCCAGGTGAGGGCGTGGGCCGGCAGCCGGATGGGCCGGGTGAAGGTGAGAGCGGAGGCCCACACCAGCGCCTCGGCCACGGTGAGCACGCCGAAGGATTGCACAATGGGAGGAAGGTTGCGCAACCGGCCGCGCGAGTACACCACCGCCACGGCGTAGGACAGGGAGGCGGCCAGCACCGCCAATTGCCCCAGAATGCCCCCGCCCGGCCCCTGCGGGTTGAGGTCGCGGCTGACCAGCACTACCACACCCACAAAACCGGCGGTCAGCCCGCCCAGGCGAGGCAGGGTGATTTTTTCGTCGTGCAGCGCCAGGTGGGCGATGACCATGGTGAAGAGCGGCATGCTGCCGTTGAGGATGGAGGCCAGGCCGGAGTCGATGCGGGTCTCGCCCCAGGTGATCAGCGCGAAGGGCAGGGCAGTCTGGAGCAGGCCCAGCACGCTCAGCCGGAGCAGGGTGACGCGGTCGCGGGGCAGGGGCGTGCGGCGCCAGAGCACTACCCCCAACATCCCCAGCCAGCCAAACAGCAGCCGCAGTCCCACCACCGTGAGCGGGGCGGTCTCCTGCACGGCGATTTTGATCCACAGGAATGATGAGCCCCACGTCAGGCCGAGGGCGGAGAATATTACCCAGTCGCGTAGCTTCGGATTCATGGGTTTTCTTCACCACGCTGCCAGCAGGGCGGCCAGCAGCGCAGTCTGGCGGGGCAGGCTGGCAATGGCGATGTGCTCGCGCTCGGAGTGGGCGCCGTTGCCCACCGCGCCCAACCCATCCAGCACCGGCACCCCCAGCGGGGCCACAAAGTTGGCGTCCGAGCCGCCGCCGGTGCCACCCTCCCCGAGGGTGAGGCCCAGCCCGGCGGCGATGGCCTGCGCCCGCCGGAAGGTGCGGATCATGGTTTCGTCGCGCGGCATGGGCGGGCGGTTGATCCCGCCGGCGACCTCCAGTGAGGCGCCGGGTGTGACCGGCGCGAGGGTACGCATCACCTCCAGCACCCGCTCGGCCTCTGCCGGGGTCTTTGCGCGGAAGTCAACCACCGCGCAACAAGCCTCCGGCACCACGTTGCTGCGCGTGCCGCCGGAGATCACGCCGACGCTGAGGGTGGTGCCCTGTTCGTAGTCGGTGAGGGCCTGGATTTTGAGCACCTGATGGGCCATCTCGGCGATGGCGTTGACCCCGCGCTCGTGGTCGGCGCCGGCGTGGGAGGCAGCGCCGCGCGCGGTGACGGTGAACACGCCGATGGCCTTGCGCCCGGTCTTCATCGCGCCGTCCGCCAGGGCCGGCTCCATGCACAGGGTCAGCGCGTGCCCCCGCGCCAGCGATTCGATCAGGGCGCGCGAGGTCTCGCTGCCGGTCTCCTCGTCGGAGGTGCAAAGCAGGGTGATGGGGCGCGCCGGCAGCCTGCCCGCCTCCTGCAGCGCCGCCAGAGCGTGCAGGCAGATCACCAGGCTGGCCTTCATATCCAGCGTTCCCGGCCCGTGCAGGCGGCCGTCCTCCTGCCGGCAGGGGAAGTTCGCCAGGGTACCGAGGTCGTACACGGTGTCCATATGGCACATCAGCAGGAGGCCGTCCCCCTGCGAAACGCCGTTCCAGCGACCGATCAGGTGGTCCCCGGCGACGGTCTGGCGGTCCACTTCGACCCTGGCCCCGAGGCCTTCCATCTGCCCCCGGAGCACGGCCCCCAGCCGGTCCACCGCGGCCTTGTCGGTAGTGGGGGATTCGATCTCGACCAGCGCCTGCAGGTCGGCCAGCATGCGGGGCAGGCGCTCTTCAAATGTAGCAACTGGTAACAGGTCCACAAGTTATTCAGTCCCTCCTCTGGTTTATGCGCGCGCGGTCAATTCTCACGGCGTGGCTCTGATCCCGGCAGGACACGGCATCAGAGCGCCGGGCAACCGGCAACCGCGCCGCAAATGATAAACCGAAACCGGCGATTCTACGAGTCCACCCCGCCGTCCGAGCGCATTTCGCGCCGGCGTCAGAGACCGCCGGGGCATGGGGCCGGGGCATGAGACCGGGGCATGGGACCGGGGCATGAGACCGGGGCATGAGACCGGG
>CAYZNA010000433.1:505-3306 GCA_964478665.1 uncultured Anaerolineales bacterium | reverse complement strand
GCCTCATAACCAACGAAAAACTCGTCAAACGCAACGTCACCATCGCCAGATTCATCAGCCCGGTCGGCCTGGTGATCCTGCTGGGCGGACTGGTGATCTCTTTCACCCGCCCGCAACTGGTCAGCCTGTCCTTCGGGGCGCTGATCCTGGGCTTTCTGTTCACCAGCGTGGGCACCTACTTCGCCAACCGCTGGCTGCGCCGCCCTGATCTGGCGCTCGATGCCGCCCTGAAAGGCATGGACGACCGCCACAGCATGTACCATCACCGGCTTGGCGCTTCGCACGCGCTAATCTGCCCGGCCGGGGTTTTTGCGCTGGTGCCCAAGTTTCAGCGCGGCCAGATTGAGTACGATGCGCAGAAGGGCAAGTGGCGCCACAAGGGCGGCAACCTGTACCTGCAGATCTTCGGCCAGGAAGGCCTGGGCAACCCCTCCGCCGAGGGCGCGGTGGAGGCCGAAGCGCTGGCAAAGAAACTCAAAAAGCTGCTGCCGGACCGCGAACTGCCGCCCGTGCAGCCCCTGATCGTGTTCACCAACGACGACGCCCAGGTGGCCGCCGACGCCGCCCCCTACCCCGCCCTGCACGCCAGGAAGCTCAAGGATTACGTGCGCAGCCTGCCCAAGGGCAAAACCCTCACCCGCGACGTGCTGCGCGCGCTGGACGAGAGTCTGGGGGTGAACCGATTTGAGATTTGAGATTTGAGATTTGAGAGCTGGACCTTGCCGCAGCCATGCGACTGGCGTTCGCCGGTGGGGGACTGGTGGCGCAGTCGGTGGCCGTGCCGGCCGGCTGGACCCGTCCCACCACCGGCTGGCTGGCCGGCGAGTACATCGTGGACGAGCATCGGGTGGCCCTGCCCGCCGGCCTGGCCTCCGGCCCGCTGCGGTTGTTTGTGGGGCTGTACGACCCGGCGACCGGCGTCCGGCTGCTCACCGGCCAGGGAGAGCGCCCGCTGCTGGTCACACTGGATCCGGCGCGATAGCCGCCGTCCTCCCGAAGGTGGGGTATAATGCCCGGCGTACACGGGCAGACCGCCTGACCCCAAACTACCACCGGAGAACCGTGCATGGCTTTTGAGAATCGAGTGGCGCTGGTCACGGGCGCCTCGCGCGGCATCGGGCGCGGCATTGCCCTGGAGTTGGCCGGCCGGGGCGCGAAAGTAGTGGTGAACTATCACAGCAACGCCGCAGCCGCCGAGCAGGTGGTGGCGGCCATCCGCGAGGGCGGCGGCGAGGCGCTGGCGCTGCAGGCCGACGTGGGCAACTTTGCCGCGGCCGAGGGGCTGGTCAGGGCAAGCCTGGAGGCCTTCGGGCGGCTGGATATTCTGGTCAACAACGCCGGCATCACCCGCGACAACCTGATCATGCGCATTTCAGAAAGCGACTGGGACGCGGTGCTGACCACCAATCTCAAGAGCACCTTCAACTGCGCAAAGGCCGCCGTGCGCCCGATGATGCGCGCGCGTTACGGGCGCATCATCAACATCACCTCGGTCTCCGGGCAGATCGGCAACCCTGGCCAGACCAACTATTCGGCCTCCAAGGCCGGCCAGATCGGCTTCACCAAATCGCTGGCCCGCGAAGTAGCTACGCGCAACATCACCGTGAACGCCATCGCCGCCGGGTACATCGAGACCGAGATCTGGGCGCCGGTGGCCGAAGAGGCCCGCCAGGCCATGCTCAGCATGATCCCGGTCGGGCGCAAGGGCACGGTGGAAGACATCGCCCACGCCGTGGCCTTCCTGGCCTCCGAAGGGGCCGGCTACATCACCGGTCAGGTGCTGGCAGTGGATGGCGGGATGGCAATGGCCTGATTTCCCTTTCCGAAGGGCGACCCGCCGGGTCGCCCCTACCGGGGTCGTGATTGCGGATCGAAAACTATGGAACCCTCTGACTCTCGCCCCGGCGCCACCACCATTGCCCCGGACGTGCTGCTGACCATTGCGCGCCTGGAGGCCCTGAACGTGGAGGGCGTGGTCGGCATCAGCCCGGTGCCGGGCGGTGTAAACCGGCTGTTCAAGCGCGGCGTCGGGGACGGCGTGCGCATCGAACTGATCGAGCATCGCGTAACCGCCGATCTGTATCTGGTGCTGCGCCACGATACCAACTTGCGCCAGGTCAGCCGCAATGTGCAGGCCCGCGTGGCCCGCGCCATCGAGGACATCGTTGGCATGCAGGTCACCGCGGTCAACATTCACATCGAGGACGTAGCTTTCGAGCCGGCGTAGTCGCGCCCGCCCGGGCGCAGCAGCGGAACGAGGAAGCGAGCGATGAAGGCCCGGCGAAAAGCGCGCAGTCTGGCCTTGCAGGCCCTGTACGAGATTGACTGCGCCGGCCACACACCAGAGGTGGTCACTCGCCACCGCCTGGCCGAGGCCCTGCTCGCCCCCGAGTTGGAGGAATTCGCCGTTCGCATGATCACCGGTGTGCTCGGCGCCACGCCCATGCTCGATCAACAAATCCACCGGCACGCCCCGGAATGGCCGCTCAGCCAGATGGCGATCATTGACCGCAACATCCTGCGCATCGCCATCTGGGAATTTGCCGTAGACCGCACCACGCCGCTCAAGGTCGCTATCAACGAGGCGGTCGAGTTGGCCAAGACCTTCGGCTCGGACAGCGCGCCGCGCTTCGTCAACGGGGTGCTGGGCGCGCTGGCGCTGCAAGAGGCGCAAGTGGTGCAGAGCCTGCAGAGCTACATCCAGACCACCACGCACGCGTGACCCTCTCCTCCATTAAACTACGGCTAAACTACGGCTAAACTACGGCTAAACTACGGCTAAACTACGGCTAAACTACGGC
>CAYZNA010000433.1:0-405 GCA_964478665.1 uncultured Anaerolineales bacterium | reverse complement strand
TATGGAATTCCTTGGCATCGGTCCGCTGGAACTTTTGTTGATCGTCTTGATCGCCGTCCTCGTCGTCGGACCGCGGGACATCGAAAAAACCGCCCGGCAGATCGGGCAGATGCTCAACCGGCTTTACAAATCGGAAGCGTGGAAAACCCTGCTGGCCGCCACCCGCGAGGTCCAGACTCTGCCCAACAAGCTGGCGCGCCAGGCCGAGCTGGAACTGGGCGATCTGGAAGATATCAAGAAGATGACTACCATCAACCTGGATCCGCGCCGGGGCGGCCCACCCCCCCCGGCCCCGGAGCCGGCCGGGGAACCGGAAGCCTCCCTTGCGGCGTGGGCCCCGCCGGGGAGCCGCGCCGGGACCCCCCCCCCCCCCCCAGCGGCCGCCACGCCCGGGGCGCCCGGCCG
>CAYZNA010000432.1:0-3307 GCA_964478665.1 uncultured Anaerolineales bacterium | reverse complement strand
TCTCGCACTACGAGAACGTGCCGCAGCACATCGCACAGGGCCTCATCGAGGCAGCCGCCCGCGAGCGGGCCGGAGAAACCGAGGAGTAGCGCCCGGGGAAGAGCAGGCAGCAGCCCCCTCTAACCGCTTTCAAACGCAGGGCCGGGTTTCCTAACCCGGCTCTGCTGTTTTTCCGGCCGGGTTCGACCTATAATCGTATCTGGCTTGACAGTGTTACGGTTCGCTTTTGCGGGGAAGGTTGCTCGGAAACCGGGGGTGGGACGGGGCGTACGCCCGCCCCACCCCCAACTTCCGAAGTTCCTCGCGGGGGTAGAAGCGCCCGGCACCCCCCGGCATTGGGGGGTGGGGGCCGGCTGAGCAATCACGGGAAGCGCCAGCTTTTGCGGTGCGCTGGAGGGACCTGCGGGAGGTACGAATTTGACTGAGCCATTGCATCGCGTGCAGACCGGCATCCTTTCACCCGCGTGGACCGAAGTGCTGTTTCAGGTGGCGCAGGAGTTCACCTCCAGCCTGGACCTTGATAGCACGCTGGGCAAAATCCTGTCGTTGACGCTGGAGGCGGTGGACGCTGAAACGGGCAGCATTTTCTTGCTGGACTCGCAGCACCGGCCGCACCGGCGCATTCTGGCGCGCAAGTACCTGCCGCCCGAAATGCAAGATTGGGTTGCTGCCGAGGTGATGGCGCATGGGCTGGCCGGCTGGGCTGTGCGCCGCGGGGAAGTTGGCCTGGTAAGCGACACACGCAAGGACGAGCGCTGGCACACCTTCCCCGACGACCCGCCCACCACGCGCGCCGCGATTGCCATGCCGCTGCAGGGACACGATGGCATTGTGGGTGTGCTTACGCTACAGCACTCGCAGCCCGGCCACTTTACCCGGCGGATGGCCGAGTTCTTGCAGACTATCGCCCGCCAGGCAGCCATCGCGGTAGAGAACGCCGCCCTGTACACCCGGGCCGCTAACGAGCGTTCCACGCTGCAGGCGGTGATCAGCGGGGTGCAGGACGCCATTCTGGTGCTTGACACGCAGGACCGGCTGTTGCTGGCCAACCCGGCTGCCGCCCAGATTCTGGCGCCCATCCCCGCCGTTCCGGGGTGCGATCTTTCCACCGCACTGCCCGATGGCCCGCTGCGCGAATTGATCTGCGGCTGGAGCGAGGGCCTCTCCCGCACGGAGGCCACCCTGCCCGATGGGCGGGTGATGGAGGCCGCCCTGACCGGCATCCCGGGTGTGGGCAAGATGATCGGCCTGCACGACATCACTACTTTCAGGAAGTTGGACCAACTCAAGTCGGAGTTTGTGGCCTCGGTAGCCCACGACCTCAAGTCTCCGCTGGGGGTGATCTCTGGCTATGCCTGGGTGCTGGCCGATACGCCCGGCCTACCCCCCGACGCGCACGGCTACGTGGAGCGGATTCTGGGTGCGGTCACCCGCATGCGCACCCTGATTGACGATATCCTCGACCTGAGGAAGATCGAAATGCAGGTGGACGCGGAGCGGTTCCCGGCGGACCTGGGGATGCTCAGCCGCGACGCAGTGCGCGGCAACGCCGACCTGGCCGCCGAGAAGGGCGTGAGCCTGACGGCGGTCGCGCCGGAGGACCTGCCGCCGGTTCTGGGAGTGGCGCCCCGGCTGGGCCAGGCCATCAACAATCTGATCGGCAACGCGCTCAAGTTCACCCCGACCGGCGGGCAGGTGACGGTGACGGCGGCCCGGGAAGGGGCGGAGGTGGTGGTGCGGGTGCGCGACACCGGCCCCGGCATACCGGCAGCCAAAATGCCAAAGCTGTTCCAGAAATTCTCCAGATTGGGCGAGCCGGCCACCAGGAAGCAGGAGGGGCACGGCCTGGGGCTGGCGATTGTGCGCTCGGTGGTGGAGACCCACGGGGGGCGGGTGTGGGCCGAATCGACGCCGGGGAAGGGCAGCGTGTTTGCCTTCGCCCTGCCGGCCTCAGCGCCCCAGTAACTTGAAGGGCAGCCCCAGCAACCGGCGCGCGACGCGCCTGACCGGGCCGGGATGCTCCTCGTCGGCCAGGCCGCCCTGCATGGCGGCCAGAGCGCCCGGCAGGTCCCCCTGCTTGAGCTGCACCGCCGAAAGCGCCCGCAGGGTCAGGGCGCGCTGCTCCCGGTCGCCGGCCTGTTCGAACAGATCAGCGGCCTGCCGGTACAAATCGGCTGCTTGCGCCAGCCGCCCCAGGCCCTCCAGCGCGGCGGCCTGATTGCCCAGCGCCTGCGCCTGCCGCACCTGCTCGCCGGCCCGCTGAAAGATAGCCGGCGTGCCCTCCACAGCCTGCAGCGCGCCGGAAAAGTCCCCCTGCGAAATTAGCGTCACGCACAGGTTGTTGGCCATCTCGGCGGCGCGCAGCGCCTGGCCGGCGGCGGCAAAATCGGTCGCGGCCTGGCGGAAGGCAGCCGCGGCCTCCGCGTAGCGTCCGGCGCGATACAGGCGGGCGGCGCCGGCCGGCGTCTGGTCAGAGTCCGGCGAGTCTGGCATGGAGTCTACAGCGTGATGTCCAGCAGGCCTTCGGCAATGCTGCGCAGGCGGGTGACCGGCATCTGGCTGAGTTCCATGGCCAGGCGCAGGTAGCTTTCGTTGACCGGCTGCGCGATAAACCTGCGCAAGTCCTCCGGCAAAGCCTGCATGCGCTCGGCCAGGCGCCGCTCATTCTGCCACCGCGCCGCCGGGCCGCTGTCCTCACGGAAGTCGTCAACGGATAGGTTGAGCGCGGCCGCCAGGCTCTCCAGTTCGGGCAGTGGGATGGGGCGCTTGCCAAGCTCATAGTTGGACAGGCGGGAGGCCGTCACCCCCAACTGCTCGGCCAGCTCTTTGAGCGACAGGTTGGCCTGTTCCCGGGCGTGGCGCAGCCGGGCGCCGATGATGCGCTGGCGCAGCAGGATCAATTGGTCGGTGGGCGCCGGCGGTTGGTCTGTCCCGGCCGGCAGCAGGTCGTCGTTCCAGAAGTGGTCCAGCGGGATGCGGAAGGCGTGCGCCAGCACCTCCAGTTGTGGCAGGGCGAGCGTCTGCTGGCCGGTCTCGCACTTGCGGTAAGCGGCGGGGGTGATGCCCAGCAGGTCGGCGCACTGTTTGATGGACTTCCCGGCGGCCTGGCGTGCATTGCGCAGCAACACCCCGATAATGCGGGTGCGAAGCTGCAGCGCAGTCTGGTTGATCATCTGACGTGTCCTCCGGCAACGGTGATCGAAGTCGCTGGCTCCCGGCGATTATAGCAGAAGGGCCGGAGAAATCCCAACCGGGGCGGGATGCGGCCTCCCCGGCCGGGCCGCGGTCGGGGAGCGGGATGCGGCCT
>CAYZNA010000431.1:0-3312 GCA_964478665.1 uncultured Anaerolineales bacterium | reverse complement strand
GCATCGGGGCGGGCAGGGACGCCCGCCCCTCCGTGCGCCATTGCGGGCGTCGGGGCGACCGTCTCTGGTCGCCCCGAGGCGGCAATTGACTACCATCGGGGCGGGAGGCATCGGGGCGGGCAGGGACGCCCGCCCCTCCGTGCGCCATTGCGGGCGTCGGGGAGGTTTCCAGTGGTCACACCAGCAGCGCTCCACTCTTCGCTGCCAGTTTCACCTCCAGATGCCCTTCCACCACCGGGAACTTCTCTCCGCTCAGGGCGTGCTGGAAAACCGTGCCGGGGAGCAGGGGGAGAGCGGTCAGGTCCAGGTTTAGCGTGTGGGAGGCGGGGGAGGCGTTCAGGGCCACGATGGCGGCCTCCCGCCCGAGGGTGCGAGCGAAGGCGAGGGTGCGCTGTTCGTCGTGGGAGTGCAGGGGCAGGAAGTCGCCCCGGCGCAGGACCGGGCGCTGTTTGCGGGCAGCGATCAGGGTTTGCAGGTAGGCCCGCAAGTCGTGATTCCACGTCGCAGGCTCCCACGGGAAGGCGCGGCGGCAATCCGGGTCTTTGCCGCCGCGCAGGCCGATCTCGTCGCCGTAATAGATCGAGGGCGCGCCGGGATAGGCAAACTGCACCAGCGCCAGCAGTTTGACGCGGGCGTAGCTGTCGCTGCACAGGGTCAGCACGCGCTCGGTGTCGTGGCTGCCCAGCGGGTTCCACTGGGCGTAGATGTGTTCGCGCGGGTAGACCTTGAGCAGGTCGTCGAGTGTGGCGAGGTAGCCGCTGGCGGGGAGTTTCTCTTCGGCCACAAATTGCAGGCCGGCGGCGCGGAAGGGGTAGTTCATCAGCGCGTCGCAGGTCTTCTCGCCCACCCAGCGCGGGTTCACCTCCCAGATCTCGCCCAGAATGTAGGCCTCGGGGTTGCCGGCCTTCACGGTGGCGCGGAACTCGGCCCAGAAGTCGTCGTCGTCAATCTCGTTGGGCACGTCCAGCCGCCAGCCGTCTATCCCCTGATCTATCCAGTAGCGGGCTACCGACAGGAGATGGCGGCGCACGGCGGGGGTGGCGGTGTTGAACCTGGGCAGGCTCTTGTGGTTCCACCAGCCCTCGTAGTCCAGCGCGTCGCCGTGGCCGTAGGCGTGCGGCGGGAAGTGGCGGACGTGGAACCAGTCTTTGTACGGGGAGTCGGCGCCATTCTCCAGTAGATCGTTGAAGGCAAAGTGCCCGCGCCCACAGTGATTGAACACGCCGTCCAGAATGATGCGGATGCCGTTGGCGTGGGCGCGCTCCAGCAGCCGGCGGAAGTCGGCCAGCGCGCCGAGCCGGGGGTCAATGGAAAAATAATCGGTCGCGTTGTAGCGATGGTTGGAGGTGGCGTGGAAGATGGGGTTGAGGTAGATGGCGTTGACGCCGAGGTCGAGCAGGTAGTCCAGCCGGTGCAGCACGCCGGCCAGGTCGCCGCCCTGAAAGCCGCTGGTGGTGGGCGGCGCGCCCCACGGCTGCACGTTGGGCGGATCGAGGTCGGGGTCCCCGTTGGCAAAGCGGTCGGGGAAGATCTGGTAGAAGATGGAGTCTTGTACCCACGAGGGAACAGACATGGATGCTCCAGCGAAAGACGGGACACGGTGCGGTGTTATTTCCTCGACGCCGGACGCCGCCGGAGGAAGATGACGGCCAGCACGACCAGCGCCACGCCGAGGACGGCGAGGAGGTACACAGGAGCCGGGGAGCCGGGGGACAGGGGCGCGGCGGTCGGGGCCGGGGTAACGGGGGGCGCAGTGGTCGGGGCCAGGGCAGAGGGTGTAGGGGCAGGGGCCGGGCCGCCGGGTCCGAGGACAAAGCCCGTTTCCGTTACGAAGACGGCGGCGGTGCGCCCCGGCACGGTGAAGACGCCGGTGGCCGGGTCAAAGGCCGACTGGCGCACCAGCGGGTCGGCGGAGTTTTGCTGGACCGGGTGCAGGGTGAAGGGCACGCCGGCCAGGTCGGGAGCGATGAAGGTTTGCGTCCGGGGGGTGGCGTTGAACAGCACCACGATGCGGTCGTAGGGGTCGCCCCCTGACGGGGATCTGCGACCGGGCCGGGCCGGGCCGCCGCCAGTGAGGGTCATCACGATCAGGCCGGGGAGCTGATCCGGGCCGGTGTTGAGGAACGAGAGGGAGCCCTTGATTTCGTCGGCGGTCTGGAGGCGGAACAGGGACGAACTCTTGCGGATCTGCAAAAGTTCGCGGAAGTACGCCGCCGCGCCCTCGATGTCGGCCGGGGTCGGCTTGAGAGCCGGGTCGGCCAGCAGGGGGCGCATGAGGTCCCACCGGTCGCTGCCCTCAACGGGCAGGCCCATCCCCCAGTTATTGCTTTGTAGAGTCCAGTCTATCCGGTTGAACCAATCGCCGGAGTCGTAGGAGTTGCGGTCGAGCGACTTGGAGCGCAGGAGGTCGTCGCCGGCGTGGAAGAAGGGCACGCCCTGACCGAACAGGGCCACACTGAGCGCGAGGTTGTTCATGCGGATGCGGTCGGCCAGGGTGGCTTCGGCGGGCGCTTTCCACTGTACCGCATCGAACAGGGTCTCGTTGTCGTGGGCCGAGACGTAGACGATGTTTTCCTGCGGGTCGGCGGTGTAGCCGGCGGGGGCCTTGTTGTAGCCAATCAGCCGGCCGGGGACGGTCCGGCCGTCGGCGCGGACCAGTTCGTAACTCGCCAGATTGCCCGCCAGTCCGAGGCGAATCCAGTCGGTGTATTCGTTGAGGCGGGTCTGCTGGTCTTCGAGCGCGCGCCGCTCGTTGGCGTTGGCGGCCAGCAGCAGCCCGGTGGCGAAGCCCTGCTCGCGCGGGTCGCTGAAGGGGCTGCCGCCGCGCGCGCCGTCGCGCAGGCGGTCGTTGAACACGCCGATGCCCGTGCCGGCGATGTTCAGTTGTGCCGCGTTCTTGCCGCGCGCGTTGTTCGCCACTTCGCCGAAGTCCCAGCCCTCGCCGTAGATGTAGATGGATTTCCCGTCCACGCCGTCCTTTTCCAGCGTGAGGCCATCGAGGGCAGCGCGCACGGCCTGCATATCGGCCAGCATGTGATGGCCCATCAGGTCGAAGCGGAAGCCGTCCACTTTGTATTGCACGGCCCAGGTGAGCAGCGAGTCGATCATCAGCTTGCGCATCATGGCATGCTCGGTGGCAGTGTTCTCGCAGCAGGTGGATTTTTCCACGCTGCCGGTGGTGCTCAGGCGATGGTAGTAGCCGGGCACGATGCGATCCAGCACCGAGTTCTCGCTCTGGCCACTGGCGTTGGTGTGGTTGTAGACCACGTCCATCACCACGCGCAGGCCGGTTTCGTTCAGCGACTGCACCAT
>CAYZNA010000430.1:0-3321 GCA_964478665.1 uncultured Anaerolineales bacterium | reverse complement strand
CGCAAGAGATCAAGCGCAAGTGGCCGCAAGTGGCGGTGGTGGCCTTGACCATCCACGAAGACGAGGAGTATTTTTTCAAGATGCTGCAAGCCGGCGCCAGCGGCTACGTTCCCAAACGCGCTGCGCCGGAGGAACTGCTCACGGCCGTGCGCACCGCCGCCGCGGGTGAAACCTACCTGTATCCTTCACTGGCTAAACTCCTCGTCCAGGATTATCTCAGCAGTAGTCGCGAGGTTTCGCCTGGCGCGGCGCTCGACGACCTGACAGACCGGGAACGGGAAGTGTTGACCTATCTCGCGGAAGGGTCGAGCAACCAGGAAATTGCAGAGGTGCTCAGCATCAGCCCGAAGACCGTCGCCCGGCACCGGGAGAATATCATGCGCAAGCTCAACTTGCACTCGCGGGCCGACCTGGTGAAGTACGCCATTCGCAAAGGGATCATTCAGGCCTGAACGCAGCGTAGTCAGGATTGTGGATGACGGCCTGGCGCTGGTTGCGCCGGGCCGTCGCGCTTTAAATGGGGCGTTCACCCCATGCCTCGCGGCCCGGCCGCCCCCGGCATGGCGCGATTCACCCACAGCCTGCCGCCTGTCTGGGATGGCGATGCCCTAGAAAAAAATTGGTCGGCCACCGGATTTACTTCGCCGGGTCGGGAGGCTACGCTGTAGACAGTCTTGGGATTTCAGATTTGAGATTTCAGATTGTAGATTGAAAATCTAAAATCGCCAATCTGCAATCTGCAATCCCAAAGAACATGGTTAGGTTCGAAAAGGAGATTGCAATGGATGCCATACTCACCCTCACAATCCTGGCCCTCCTGCGGCTGGTGATCCCCTTCGGCCTGATCCTGCTGATCGGCACGCTGGTGGAGCGCCGCGAAGCAGAGACGTTCCGGCGGAACGTCTCTACCAGGCGCACCGGCTAGACCTGACAGGTCTGGAGGAGGCGCTGTGATGGAGGCGCTAAACATCCTCATCACGTTCCTTGCGGGGTTATTGCTGCGGATTGGCCTCCCGCTCGGCATTACGGCCCTGGCCGTTTTGCTGCTCCGGCGGCTGGATGCTCACTGGCAGGCCGAAGCCGAACGCCAGCGCGCCGGCCTCCCGGCCGCTGCGCCACAGCGTGTGCCGTGTTGGATCACGAACAACTGCCCCGCCGAGCGGCGGGCTGCCTGCCCAATCTATGCCCATCCCGAGACGCCCTGCTGGCAGTATTTCCGGGATAAGCAGGGACATCTGAGGGAAACATGCCTGGACTGCGACGTCTTCCGAGGCGCGCCGATACCCGTTGCGGCGTGAAACCCCACACGACAAGGAGATGACTCCCATGAAACGTTTGACGTTCCGACTCTCCATCGGCCTGATCTTTGCCCTGCCCCTGGCGCTGGCGTCGTTTGCCTTTGTGCAAGCCAGTTCCCCCAGGCAGGCGGCCGAGCCGCAGGCGCCCAATTGCCTGGACTGCCACGCCGAATTCCAGACCGCCTGGGAAGGCAGCGCCCACGGGCAAGCCACGACGGACCCCGACTTCAAGGCCGCGTGGCAGGCGCAGGGCAACCCCAAAGAATGCCTGGGCTGTCATACGACCGGCTACGATCCCATCGCCGGGACTTTCCAGGCCGAGGGCATCACCTGCGCCGCCTGCCACGATCCGGTGGCCGCCAACCACCCGTTGTCACCCGCCTCCATGAGCCGTTCGGCCAGCCTGTGTGGAGAGTGCCACCGGGACACCTACTTTGAGTGGCAGGCGAGCAAGCACGGCCAGAGCGACCTGACCTGCATTAATTGCCACGATCCACACGCGACCAGCCTGAGAGCCAAAGATACCTCGACCTTATGCGCCTCCTGTCATGGCACGCGCGTTTCCGCGTATGCTCATTCCAATCACGCCGCGCAGGGCCTCACCTGCACGGATTGTCACATCGGGGAGGCGACCGGCCAGCCCGGCATGGGGAAAGGGAAGAACAGCCACACCTTCGCCGTCAATCTGGAGAAGTGCACGAAGTGCCACGAGTACGAGATGCACAACCAGGCGGCCGCCATGTTGATCGCCGCCAGCACACCCATTCCCCCGGACTCGATGTCCTCCGGCAATCCGCCCACGGTGAGCACCGAGCCTAAGCCGGTCAGCCCGGTTGGGTTTGCCATCTTCACCGGCTTGATCGGCCTGGCCTTCGGCATCGTCTTAGCGCCCTGGCTGGAGCGCGGCTTTCATCGCTTCAAGGGGAATGACGCGCCGCACAATGTGAGACTATGACACAAGCAGCCTTTGGACGTCGAAGCTTTCTTAAAGCCCTCGCCGCCAGCGCCGCCGCCGCTTTGGGCTTGCGGCTGGGACGGAAGGCGGCCGCTTCCGAGGCGGTTGGATCGAGTCCGCACAAATGGGTGATGGTGATTGACCAGAGCAAATGTGTGGGCTGTGACTACTGTACCCTGGCCTGCCGGGCGCACAATAACGCGCCCCCCTCCATCTCGTGGAACCGGGTGATCCCGGCCGGCAAGGTCGGGGCCAAAGAGGTGTTCCTGCCGCGCCCGTGCCAGCACTGCGAACACCCGCCGTGCGTCGAGGTCTGCATGGTCGGCGCGAGTTATCGCCGGGCGGACGGGATCGTGATGATGGACTACGACAAGTGCATCGGCTGCCGCTACTGCGAGGCGGCCTGCCCCTACGGCGCGCGCGCCTTCAACTGGGAGACCTTCACCGGCCCCAACCCGGCCGTGCCGACCTGGGGCCAGCCGGAGGTCGAGCGCCGGCCCCGCGGCGTGGCCGAGAAGTGCTCGTTCTGCTTCCAGCGGATTGACCGGGGCCTCGCCCTCGGCCTGAAGCCGGGGGTTGACCCGGAGGCGACGCCGGCGTGTGTGGTCGTCTGCCCGATGAAGGCGCGGACGTTTGGCGACCTCAACGATCCCGAGTCGGAAGTGAGCCAACTGCTGGCCCACCATCCTTCCTACCGCTTGCGCGAAGATTTGGGGACCGCGCCGCACGTGTACTACCTGCCTGCCAACGAGGAGGCGCCAAAATGATCGCCCATCGCACGCAGCGTGTCCCCGCCCTCACACCTTTCCAGTGGTGGCTGGCGGCCCTCGCCACCTTCATGGTCATCGGCGTGATCGCTGGGGCGATCGTGTTGGCGCGCGGGCTGGTGGTCACCAACCTGACGGACCTGGTGCCGTGGGGGCTGTGGATCACGCTCGACCTGTCGTCCATCGCCATGAGCGCCGGCGCGTTCCTTCTGTGCGCCGCCGTCTACCTGCTCGGGTTGAAACGATTTCAGCCGGTGGCGCGCACGGCGACCTTCGTCGGATTGATCGGCTACAGCATGGC
>CAYZNA010000429.1:1392-3322 GCA_964478665.1 uncultured Anaerolineales bacterium | reverse complement strand
GGTACGGCAACCCTCTGCCTTTCTCTGTGTCCGGGAACTCAGTGGGCCGACGGCACTGCCGTCGGCTACCCCTTCTTGTTCGGGACGCGGCTGAGCACCGTGGCCGGCTCGGGCAGGGTGACGCGGTCGCCGGGGCGCAGGCCGGCGCGGGGCTTTTCGGCTTTCTCGCTGGCGGATTGGAAGATGGCAATGGGTGCGCCCTCGGCGGTGAACTTCAAGTCGAGGTAGGCCTGCCCCAGCCGGTAGCCCTCCGCGTCCAGCGAGCAACTGGTCACCGTGCCGATCACCCGCCCGGAGCGGTCCAGCACCGGGTCGCCCTGATGGGCCATGCGCCCGGCCTTCTCGTTGAAGCGGAAGCGGGCCACTTCCGCTTTCCGCGCCGTCTCCTGCGCGATGAACGCCCGCCGGCCGATAAACCACGGCTTGTGCAGCTTGACGTAGCTCCCGAAGCCAGCGTCGCCCACCCCGAGGCCGAGCGGCCCGGCCAGCTCGTGGCCGTACAGCGGCAGGCCGGCCTCGGTGCGGGTGCTGTCGCGGGCGGCCAGGCCGCAGGGCTTGAGGCCCAGCGGCGCGCCGGCAGCCATCAGCGCCTCCCACAGTTCCGGGGCGTGGTCCGGGTGCACGAACAACTCAAAAGCCATGCTCTCGCCGGTGTAGCCGGTGCGGCTGACGATCAGATCGAAGCTGCCGAGTGCCGCGTCGCACAGCTCGGTACGTTTGAGCGCCCTCACCCGTCGCACGGTCTCGGCATCCCCGCCGAGGGCCAGCACGCAGAGCGTGTCGCGGCTGCGCGGCCCCTGCAGGGCGAGGTCCACCCGCATCTCGGGGCCGGCGGCGGTGCCGCGCAGGTTTCGCAGGGTGCAGGTCTCGCGGCCCGGAGCGGCCGCCCACGGGCGCTCGCGGTCAATCAGGGCAGCCCCGGCGTGGACCGCGTTCAGCCACGCCCAATCTTTGTCGTCGTTGGCGGCGTTGACCACCGCCAGATAGGTCTCCTCCGCCCGGCGGTAGATCAGCAGATCGTCAATCACGTTCGCGTCCGGGTCGAGCAACTGGGTGTAGAGCGACTGGCCCACGCCGAGCGAAGCGATTTCGTTGGCGCAGACCGCGTCGAGGAAGGCGCGCGCCCCCGGTCCGCGCACGTCGTACACGCCCATGTGGCTCACGTCGAACAGCCCGGCGGCCTGTCTCACGGCAAGATGCTCCTCGAGCACGCCGCTGTATTGCACCGGCATCTCCCAGCCGGCGAAGGGTACCATGCGCCCGCCGAGTTTGCGGTGGGTTTCGTTGAGCGAGGTTTTCTTGATGGGCGGGTCGGTGGGGTCGGTCCACGTGAACTCGGGCAGGGGGTTGGAGGTTTGAGGTTTGAGATTTGAGATTTGAGATTGGAGATTGGAGATTGGAGATTGGAGATTGGAGATTCCGATGTGCCAGGGTTTGGTGGGGCTGGCGGCTTCGCCGGCGGTGGCGGGCAGGGCCTGGGCCGCGCCGTGGACCGTTACCGTGACCGGGCCGGGGAGCCTGGCGTGGAGGTCGGGGGCGCCGAAGGCGATGTAGCCGTCGGAGAGGTCGCGCAGCCAGGTTGCCGCGCGGGCGGCGTCTCCGGCGGGCAGGGTGAGGTGGTAGTGCGCCCGCCCGGTCCCCACCCGGGTAAGGGTCCCCACCGCAGAGCGGTCCCCGGCCAGGGTCACGGTCGGGGAGGGGGAATCCGGCCGCAGGGTCAGGACATCGCAGCCCACTGCCCAATTCAGGAATTCCTCCGCCCGCGCGCCCTGAATTTCGAGGGTGGTGAACGGGCCGGGGGCCGGGTCATCCAGATAGTAGAAGTGGGGGTAGCCGTGGGCGGATGGCTCGAAGTCAATGCCCATCTCGTGGGCCAGATCGGGAGAGCGGAGTGTAGGGGAAGCGTGTAGCACGCAGTGTAGATCTCGGT
>CAYZNA010000429.1:0-1382 GCA_964478665.1 uncultured Anaerolineales bacterium | reverse complement strand
GGCGTCGTTGAGGGCGGCGAAGTCCACCTTTGCCCGCTGCCGGGAGCGGCCGCCGCGACCGGTTGCCGCGTAGGGCTGGCAGGCCTTGAGCACTTGCGCGATCAGCGCCGCCAGCCGGTCAATCTCCGGCTCGCGGAAGCCGCGCTGGGTGATCCACGGCGTGCCGAGGCGCAGGCCGGAGGGGTTGAGCGCGCCGCGGTCGCCGGGGATGGTGTTGCGGTTGACCACCACCCCGGCCACGTCGAGCACGCGGGCGGCGAGGTCGCCGGACAGGGTGGCGCCGTCCGCGCCGATCGCGCTCTTGCAGTCGAGGTTGAAGAGGTGGGTGTCGGTGCCGCCGAAGGGGACGCGGAAGCCGTGAGCCTGCATTTGCGCGGCGAAACGGGCGGCGTTTTTGATGGTCTGGCGCTGAAGTTCCCTGAACTCGGGTGATTGGGCCAGCTTGAAGAGCACGGCGAGGGCGGCGATGGTGTTGAGGTGCGGGCCGCGCTGCGCGCCGGGGAAGACCGCGCGATCTATCTTTTTGCCGAGGTCGGCGCGGTGGGTGAGGATCACCGCGCCGCGCGGGCCGTGCAGGCTTTTGTGGGTGGTGAAGCTGACCACGTCGGCCAGGCCGACCGGGGAGGGCAGGGCGCCGGCAGCCACCATCCCGGCGATGTGGGCGATGTCGGTGAGCAGATAGGCCCCCACGCTGTCGGCGATCTGGCGGAACTTCTCCCAATCGGGCACCCACGGGTAGGAGGAGTAGCCGGCGATGATCATTTTTGGCTTGTGCTGCTGGGCCAGCGCCGCCACCGCCTCGTAGTCAATGCGCTCGGTGGCCGGGTCAATGCCGTAGGAGACGATGTTGAAGTATTTGCCGGAGCGGTTGACCGGCGAGCCGTGGGAGAGGTGCCCGCCGTGGAGCAGGTTCATGCCCATCACCGTGTCGCCGGGCTCCACGAGGGCGTGATAGACGGCGTTGTTGGCCGGGCCGCCGGAGAGGGCTTGCACGTTCACCCACAGGTCGCCGGCGCTCACCCGGCCGTTGGCGAACAGTTCGGCGCAGCGGCGGCGGGCGAGGGCTTCGGCGGTGTCGGCGTATTCCACGCCTTTGTAGTAGCGCGGGTCGGCGTAGCGCCGGTAGTGGGCCAGCCGGGCCGGGTAGTCGAGGATCTGGGCGTCGCTCATGCGCCGGGTCTCGTCGTCGGGGTAGCCTTCGGCGTAGATGTTGTTGAAGTTGGAGGCCAGCGCCTCCAGCACGGCGCGCGGGGCAGTGCTCTCGGAGGCGATCAGGATCAGTTTGTGGTACTGGCGCTCGGCTTCGATTTGCGTCAGTTGGTACACGTCGGGGTCGAGGTCGGCCAGGCTGCCGCGGAGGAGGTAGTCGGTGGGCATGGGAG
>CAYZNA010000428.1:0-3330 GCA_964478665.1 uncultured Anaerolineales bacterium | reverse complement strand
CCAAACGTGGGCAGCGGGCACTCCCATCCCCATCGGCGGACTTGGAGAGTTCTTTGACGTCCAGATCCGCATGAACGATGCTTCAACCGGCTGGCTATTCTATGATGTCATTGCGCTGGGAACGGGTCGCAATGACCTTTACGGTCTAATCCATACCGTGGATGGCTGGACTTCCTGGGTAGAGCATCGCCGTCTGCCGGTGCATGTGGCAACAGATATTGAATTTGCAGACCTATACGTCGGATGGCTGACCGACGAGGTGATCGGTCCATATGCCGAGCCGGTCCGGCCCATTGTTCATACGACTGTCGACAGCGGGGCAACCTGGGATACACTCAAGTTGCCATCCCCCATCCAAGATCCCGGCGTATTTGAGCGATTTGAGTTCTGTTCGACCTACAATGCGATCCTGCACAACAGAGAAGAGGGGGCGCTGGTCGTGGAATGTTTTCACGCACAATGGTTAGACAAGGAATTCAAGGCCTTTCTCTACATGACAGGCGATGGCGGCACGACTTGGCGCACAGCGCCACTGCCCTTATCTATCCGCGAAGGGAGCACACTCATACTCTTTGACCAGGCAAACGGGCTTCTCCTTGGAAAGCAAATGTATCGTACGGCGGATGGGGGCAGGACCTGGGAGAGCTTCAAACAGGTAAACTGGCTGGGCCAGTTCAGCTTTGTGAATATGGACATCGGGTGGGCTGTCGCCAGGGTCGAAGATGAAATCGCGCTTGTTCGAACGGTGGATGGCGGCCGGAAGTGGATCCTCCTTGAGCCAAAGGTAGTCACACCCTAAAGCAATGTCCGAGATCGGAACACTCCGCCCACCGGCGCGAGTCCGGTTCTGGTAACGGCCAGGCGGCCAGGTAGCCGGTATCCCAGGCCTCGGGGCGACCGGTGGTGCTCGACCGCCAGGCCACCTGCGCAGCCAGAAAGGCCAGCCGCGTTTCGGCCTCACCGCCGCGCCTGGCCCCGTTTAATTCAATCCCCACTCACGCGGGCGGGCTGCAACCGCCCGATGGGCTGCGCCCTGGCCTGTGGCCGGTATCCCAACAGCCTCAGCCCGTTAAGCACGACGATCACCGTGCTGCCCTCGTGCCCTACCACGCCCAACGGCAGGGAGACGATGTTCAGAAACGCGCTGGCAATGAGCATGACGATCACGCCCAAGGCGAAGGTGAGGTTCTGCTTTACCACCCCGATCGCCCGGCGGCTCAGGCGTAGAGCGTAGGGCAATTTGCTCAAGTCGCTCGCCATCAGCACCACGTCCGCCGTTTCGAGGGCCACGTCCGTCCCGCCGGCCCCCATCGCGATCCCCACGGTCGAGGTGGCGAGCGCGGGGGCGTCGTTCACCCCGTCGCCCACCATCGCCACCGCGCCATACTCTTTCAGCAGGCTCTTGACGGCCGCCACCTTGTCCTCGGGCAGCAGCTCGGAGCGCACCTCGTCCACCCCGGCCTCCGCGCCGATGGCGTGCGCCGCGCGCTGATTGTCGCCAGTGAGCATGATGACCTTGTCCACGCCCGCAGCCTTGAGGGCCGCTACCGCCGCGCGGGCCTCGGGGCGCACGGTGTCGGCCACGGCGATCAGGCCGAGCAGGACGGCCCCGCCGCTCAGCTCGAATTCGTCCGCGCCGACCAGCATCACCGTCTTGCCATGCCGTTCCAGGTCCTCCACCTCCCGGCAGACTGCTTCCAGCACCGGGATCCCGCGCTCGATCAGATGGTCGGCCGTGCCGATGTGGACGCGGCGGCTGCCCAACTGCGCCGTGATCCCCTTGCCGGGCACAGCCTGCAGGTCGCGAGCTTCGGGGATCTTCAGCCCGCGCTCCTGCGCGGCCGCGACCACCGCGCGCGCCAGTGGATGCTCGGAGCGCGCCTCCACCGCCGCGGCATCCGCCACCAGTTCGTCTTGCGTGCAACCGCAGTCCAGCGGGCGCAGGTCGGTGACGCGCGGCTTGCCCACGGTGAGCGTGCCGGTCTTGTCGAACGCGACCACGCGCACACCGGCCAGACTCTCGACGTGCGCCCCGCCTTTGAACAGCACGCCGTGCCTGGCGCCGGCGGCGATGGCGGAGAGAATGGAGGCGGGGGTGGAGATGACCAGCGCGCAGGGGGAGGCCACCACGAGCAGGGTCATGGATTTGTAGAACGCCGCCGACCACGTCCAACCGAGGAGCAGCGGCGGGACGAGCGCCGCCAGCGCAGCGAAACTGATCACGCCGACGGCATATTTCTGCTCAAAGGCGTCGAGCCGCTTCTGCGTGGGGGCGCGCTCACTCTGCGCTTCTTCGACCAGCAGGATGATGCGCGCCAGAGTCGAGTCTTCGGCCCGCCGGGTCACACGCACTTCCAACGCGCCGCCGCCGTTGATGCTCCCGGCAAAGACCGGGTCGCCCGGCCCGCGCGGCGCCGGCATGGATTCGCCGGTGATCGGCGATTGGTCCACCGCCGACCGCCCACCGACGATTTCGCCGTCGGCCGGCAGGCGCTCGCCGGGACGGACGTCCAGCACGTCGCCGATAACCAACTGCTCCACCGGCACGGTCTCTTCGACGCCGCTCTCATAGATCCCATGAACGGAGCGATGGGGACGCCGCCGGCGAGCCGTGGCCGGGCGCAGGTTCATCAGCGCGCGAATAGCTTGCCGCGTCCGGTCCATGGCATACCGTTGGAGCGCGTTGCTGAGCGAGAACAGGAACAGCAGCATCCCGCCTTCCACCCAGTCCCCGATCGTCGCCGCGCCCAGCGCCGCGGCCACCATCAGAAAGTCCACGTCAATTTGCTTGTGCCGGAGCGAATTGAAGCCGTTGACCGCCGCCACCCCGCCGCCGGACAGGTAGGCCAGCACGTATAGCGCGCCCCAGACCCATGGAGAAGAACTGAAGACGTGCTCAGCCAGGTAACCCGATAGCAGGGTGACGGCGCACAGCGCGGTGTACACCGCCAACTGGTTGCGCTCCCACCAGCCTTCCGGCAGGCGCAGGTCCCGGACGTGTAACCCTAACGCACGCAGTTGCTCGGCAATGTTGGACGGCGCACTGGCCTCGGTGACGATGTACTCGACCGTCAGCGTGCGGCCGGCAGGATTGACCGCCGCGCGCGCCACGCCCGGAATCGCCGAGAGCTTGTTTTCCAGCTCTGCCGCCAGCGCCGCCCGCCGGCCGCACTTGGGCAGGTCCAAGATGGTGTGATAGACCGCGCCGCCGACGATCAGGCCCATCTCGCGTCCCAGGGCCTTGAGCTGGTCGAGCGAAAAACGCTCGGGGTCGTACTCCACGGTCACGGCGCCCGTGTCGTGGCCGAGCCGGCCCGTGTAGACCCCCTC
>CAYZNA010000427.1:0-3330 GCA_964478665.1 uncultured Anaerolineales bacterium | reverse complement strand
GGAGGCCGAGGCCCTGGCTCAACTGGATACCGTGCTCTCCAACGACCCCGGCCAGTGGTACGAGGAAGGCCGGGCCACCGGGGAGGCGCGCCTGGCCTACGTGCGCGAGCGGCTGCGGCTGTTGTACGTCGGCCTCACCCGCGCCCGGCGGGAGCTGATCCTCACGTGGAACACCGGGCGCAAAGGAGACTTGCAGCCGGCCCTCCCCTTTGTGGCGCTGCAAACGTACTGCGAGCGGCGCGCCGGAGGCGGGCTGTCATCCGAGCACTCTTGAGGGCGGGCGCGGTCAAGGTATAGTTGTCCAGAAAAGTCTTTTCCACGCAGACCGACGCGGTCTCAGAGACCGCGTCGGTCTGGCCCGGAAGGAACTTATCTGGAGGGCTATACATGGCCGGCCGCTCATAGAGACATGACCGGTAAGGGCCGGGGCCAGGTAGAAGCAGTACGTGAAGCAGATCATTGACCGAAAGCACAGTATCGTATATGATACCGTTATGCCCGTACCGCAGATCGTCGTTGACACCAATGTGCTAATCGCTGCGCTGCGTTCCCGACGCGGCGCTTCCTTCCGGCTGCTCACTCTCATTGGCGCCGGCAGATTCGAGATCAACGTATCAGTTCCACTGGTTCTGGAATATGAAGACTCAGCTAAACGTCTGATTGGTCACATCCCGCTCACCGCGGGTGACATTGATGACATCATTGACTACCTGTGTGCAGTTGCTCACCACCACGAAATCTACTATCTGTGGCGTCCCTTCCTCAAAGATGCAAAAGACGATATGGTGCTGGAACTGGCAGTGGCTGCCAATTGTGATCGGATCGTGACCTTCAATACAAAAGACTTCACTGGTACCGAACAGTTCGGGATCAGAGCGATCAGTCCGCGAGCTTTTTTACAGGAGATCGGAGGGCTACCATGAGCACGATCAGTCTGCGCCTGCCGGACTCGTTGCACGACACGATCCGGCAGTTGGCAAGAAAAGAGAGTGTTTCGATCAACCAGTTGATCACGCTGGCGCTGGCGGAGAAAGTGTCGGCCCTGATGACCGAGGACTATCTGGCGGCGCGCGCGCGGCGGGGAAACAGGGAGAACTTCGAACGTGCAATGGCAAAGGTATCGGATACGCCGCCGGAAGAGCCAGACAAGCCGTAAATGACTCTGCCCGAGAACTTCCAATTCAGCCAGAGCAACCTGCAGGATTTCACCGACTGCCGGCGGCGCTTTCAACTGCGCCACCTGCAGCGCCTGGCGTGGCCCGCCCTGCAGGCCGAGCCGGCGCTGGAAAACGAACGCCTCACCCGCCTCGGTGCCGACTTCCACCGCCTGATCCAGCAGCACTTGCTGGGCGTGCCAGCCGAGCGACTGGTGGCCCTGTGCCACGACCACGACCTCGCGCGCTGGTGGGCAAACTACCTGCAAAGCGCCCCTGCTGCCGTGGAGGGCGCCCGCCACCCGGAAATCGGCCTGTCTGCCCCCCTCGCCGGGCGCCGGCTGCTGGCGCGATACGATTTGATCGTGGTCGCCGCCTCCGGTCGCGCGCTGATCTACGACTGGAAGACCGGCGCCCGCCGCCCGAAGCGCGCTACCCTGGCCGGGCGGCTCCAGACTCGCGCCTACCCCTATTTGCTACTGCGGGCCGGGGCGCACCTCAACGGCGGCCGGCCGCTGCAACCCGAGCAAGTGGAAATGGTCTACTGGTTTGCCGAGCACCCCGACCAGCCCGAGCGCTTCCCGTACTCGCCCGAGCGTTACGCGCAGGATGCCGAATATCTGACCGGGTTGGTTGAGCAGATCAGGGGACTGGGGCCGGACGATTTCCCGCTCACCGGCGACCTGGACCGCTGCCGCTTCTGCGTGTACCGCTCGCTGTGCGACCGGGGCGCCGCCGCCGGCCCGCTGGCCGAGTTGGCCGCAGGCGCCGCCGAGGCGGGCGACGAACTTGCCATCGGCGCCCTCGACTTCGAGCAGATCGCCGAGATCGCGTTCTGAGGGTCTATCCGCAGACAGCGGAGACGCCCCTCACCCCAGGATGAACCCTCATGCGCCCCTGGCTTGACCCACCCGATACCCCCGTCCCGGATGCGCTGCGCACTGCCGTGGGCGGTCACCCGCTGATTGCGGCAACGCTGGCCCGCCGCGGCCTTGCCGATCCGGCTGCCGCGCGCGCCTTCCTCGACCCCGACTGCTACACCCCCGCCCCGCCCGCTGACCTGCCCGGCGTGCCCGCCGCCGCCGAACGGCCGGAGCGCGCCCTGCGCGCCGGCGAGCGCATTTGCGTGTGGGGCGATTTTGACGTAGACGGCCAGACCGCCGCCGCCTTGCTGGTCTCTGCCCTGCGCGGGCTGGGGGGGGACGTGACCTATCACATTCCGCTGCGGGCGCGCGAGTCCCACGGAGTCAAACTGCCGGCGCTGCGGGAAGTGCTCGACGCCGGGGCGGAGTTGCTGCTGACCTGCGACACCGGCGTGGACGCCCGCGAGGCGCTGGAGTACGCCCGCAGCCGGGGCGTGGAGGCGATCGTCACCGACCATCACAGCCTGCCCCCGAGTGGGGCACTCGGGGGCCTGCCCCCGGACTTGCCGCCGGCGACCGCCCTCGTTCACCCCGGGCTGTTGCCTCCCGGCCACCCGCTGGCCACCCTGCCCGGCGTGGGGGTGGCCTTCAAACTGACCGAGGCCCTGCTCCGGCGGGCCGGGCGCGCCGCCGATTGCGACGCCCTGCTCGATCTGGTTGCGCTGGGGATTGTGGCCGACGTGGCCGTGCAGACCGGCGACGCGCGCTATCTGCTGCAACGCGGGCTGGCCCAATTGCGCCGCACGGCCCGCCCCGGTCTGCTGGCGGTGTTCGAACGGGCGGGCCTGGACCCCGCCAGCCTGACCGAGGAGCACATCGGCTTCCAGCTTGGCCCGCGCCTGAACGCCCTCGGACGGCTGGGCAACGCCGGCAAGGGCGTGGAATTGCTGCTCACCCCCGACCTGGGCCGCGCCCGCGTGCTGGCCCTGGAACTGGAGGGCCTCAACGCCCGCCGCAAGCTGCTCACCGATCAGACCTTCAAGAGCGCGCTGGCCCAACTGGAGCGCGACCCGGCCCTGGGGGAAACCGCCGCACTGGTGCTGGCCCATCCCGAATGGGAGGCCGGGGTGGTTGGCATTGTGGCCGCCCGGCTGGCGGAGCGCTTCCACAAGCCGGCGCTGCTGCTGGCCTGCCCGCCCGGCGGCCCGGCGCGCGGCTCGGCCCGCTCGGTCCCCGGCTGCGACATCACCGCCGCCCTCGCCGCGCACGCCGGCCTGTTGGCTTCCTTCGGCGGGCACCCCATGGCAGCCGGC
>CAYZNA010000426.1:0-3332 GCA_964478665.1 uncultured Anaerolineales bacterium | reverse complement strand
ATGAAGACACCGGCGAGGTGCTCTACCACAACAGTTGGGTCACCAACCATACCGTGACTGCCGACACCATCGTCGCCCTGGCCGCAGCCGGGCGGGCGCGCTGGAAAGTGGAAAACGAAAACAACAACACTCTCAAAAATCACGGCTACCATCTCGAACACAACTTCGGCCACGGGCATCAGTGGTTGGCGATGACCTTGCTCTTGCTCAATATCCTGGCCTTCCTGCTGCATACCGCCCAGGAGCTTCTCTCGGAGGCGTATCGCGAATTGCGGGCCGCCGTCGCCACTCGCGAGACCTTTTTTCAAGACTTGCGCACCCTGACGCGCTACCTGCCGTTTGATTCGTGGGCGGCGCTCTTTCGCTTCATGTTTGAAGGCCTGGAGCGACCCATCCCTGCCGCCCTACTTGTCCCAGGCTGAGAATTGCTGGCGGTCTCAAAATCGCCCTTGACGGAATTGCGCAGGCGTGTTATGCTCTGTGGCGCAGGATACCAGTAGGTTCACGTTGGACGTAGTGACGAGGGCGGCTCATGGTTGGTTCCGTGAGCCGTTTTTTTCTGACCGCTCTGCATGGACAGACTGAGTGCCTGACACCCTATATCTATTTGCCATAAGGAGGCAAACATAATGTCTGAGCGTGTCACCGGCACGGTAAAATGGTTCAATGGCGGAAAAGGCTACGGCTTCATCGGCCGTCAAGATGCCGAGGACGTCTTTGTCCATTTCTCTGCCATCACGGGCGATGGCTTTCGCAATCTCGAAGAGGGCCAGCGGGTCGAGTTCTCGGTCGAACAAGGCCCCAAGGGCCTGCAAGCTAGCAACGTAGTAGTAGTTTCCTAGCGCGCCACCGTGCCCAACCAGAAACCCTGATGCGCAAGCGTCAGGGTTTTTTGATTCCCGCTGTGGCGTTTGGGCAACCGGTTCTTGCCTGGCGCGCGCCGGCCATGCTAAACAGGGCGGCCGGGCCGGCGCTTCTGGCAGACGGCCGCACCGAACTCCAGCCAGGCGACGGAGGCAGGGACGGGAGTCTGGCAGAAATGAATGGGGTCGGGCGCGTGATCCCGGCAGAGGGGCGGGGGGCGGCGCGATCTGGCTGAAGCGGGCAGGGGCGGCGGCCGCCGGGGATTCCAGAAGAGAAGCGTCCCCGCGGCGACTCGAACGCCGGCTTCCACCTCCGGAGGGTGGCGCTCTATCCACTGAGCTACGGGGACGGGCGGCCCAATCCCGGGTACACCGGTTGGGTCAGGGCGATTTTACCACAGTTCAGCCCGAGCCTTGAAGGCTGGCCAGCCGGGCGCGCAATTGGGCAATGCGGGCGCTGTTGTCGCGTTCTTCGCCCAGCCGGTCAAGCTGGTATTTCTTGAAAGCCAGTTCGCCGCACAGGTCGAGGAAATCGCCGGTGCGCCGCCAGTTGGCCGGCCCGCCGGACCACGCTCCCCAGCGCGCGGCCAGTTGGCCGCCCAGGGAGCAGGCCACACGGTAGTCCTGCTCGCTGAGCAGACCACCGGCCACCTCGTCGCGCAGGTATTGGGCCACGATGCGGCCCTCTCGCCACACCAGGTAGAAGATGAAGGCCAGCATGCCGAACACGCCGATCCAGTCGAAGATCGAACCGAGGATGCAGGTCAAGCCGCTGCCCAGGCTGGCCAGCAGGTTATGGCTGGCGTGGGTGAACATGGCGGTGCCGTAACCCAGCAACGGCGCGCCAAAGCGGACCAGCGGGTTGCGGCTCAGGCGGGCCGCGGCCAGCCCGATGCCGGTGAAGGCGGTGTAGAAGCCGTGCTGGAAGGCCACCAGAAACACGCGGATAAAAACCAGCGTGAGCAGCCCGGTCATGCCGCTCTGCACATAACCGTATTCAAAGATGTAGTACACGTTCTCGGTGGCAGCGAAGCCAAAGCCCACCATGCTGGCGTACAGGATGCCGTCCAGTAGCGAGTCGAATTCGCTGCGAAACAGCAGAAACACCGCCAGCACCGCCATGCCTTTGAGGGTTTCTTCCACCACCGGGGCGATCAGCACGCCGGTGGACAGGTCGGCGGCGGCCTCGCTGCCGGTGACCAGAAAGATGCCGATGCCGAGCACGGTGTTGATGACAAAGGCGCCGCCGGCAGCCACCACTACCCCCCACAGAAAGGTCCCAGCCAACAGGAGCCACGGCTCCCTCTCGTAGCGGTCAAACCAGCGCACCCCGAGGGCATAAACGATCATAGGAAACAGGCCAAAAAAGGCCGCGAGGCACAGGGCGAGAGCGGTCATTGGTTCTGGTTGTCCCCGGCAATGCGCTTCCAGATGGTTGCCCAACGGGAAGTGAGATGGATGAACGGCGAGGACCGGCGGGTGACCGGTACGGCGTGCGCCAGGGCGGCAATGAAACCGGCGGCGTCGTCAAAGTCTGGCAGTCGCAGTCCCGCGCGGCCCAGCTCGCCGTAGGAGTGCGCGTCCGAGCCGGCTGTGCCGAGTGTAGCATGTTTGTGCGCAAAGGCCAATGCTCGTTCGTTGGCCGCCGGAGAGAGTGCGCGTGAATTGAAAACCTCGATGGCGTCCACCAGCGGCAGGATGTCCAGCAGGTCCGTCTGCGCCCACGCGCCTTTGCGACTGTAATCGAAGGGATGGGAGATGCTGATGGCCGCCCCCTGCTCCCGCAGCCTGGCAATGGTCTCGTGCGGGCTGAGGCCGTGCGGAATCTGCTCGCGCAAGAAGTAGCCCAGTAGCTCGCCGCGCGTGGTGCGGATCTCCTCGCCCACGACCACCAGTTCGGGGGCCAGGGCGGCCAGCTCAAGCGCGCCGCGAATGGTGTTGTGGTCGGTCACGCACAGGCGGTCAATGCCGCGTCGCCGGCAGACGGCGACGATGCGGTCGGGCCGCATCAGGCAGTCTCCGGAGCGATAGGTGTGGGCGTGAGTCTCGACGGTGAGCACGTTGCAGGGATATGCGGCTGGTTCGATGGCGAATTTTACCTCAGATCGCCGGCAGACCGGGCGCGGTTTCCATTCATTCATGGGTGACTTCACTTGACACACTTACCCCATGTGATCTATATTCCTGATTAACCTGACTCTCATCTTGAACGGGGTCGGAGGGGCGTTGTGCGGCCCGTGGTTCGGCCTGGATCAAGAACTGCGGCCGCATGCTGTGGCTGCTGGCCTGTCGGACTGCTGACCTGGTTCTCGCGACCGCTTGTGCTCACCGTTTGCTGTTGCCCCACGGCCCACCGGACGGGTTCAGCCTGGCGCTCTCCAGGGTGGCAGGCGCGCTCGCTCTTCCATCGAAAAGAGGTGAGCTACCGACACAACCTGAACCTGGCTCCACTTGCTCGGCTAATTCGTG
>CAYZNA010000425.1:0-3342 GCA_964478665.1 uncultured Anaerolineales bacterium | reverse complement strand
CCGACCACTTGACTACCCGACTGCTCGACTACCTCTCCACCCGCCGCTCCGTCCGCCGCTACCGGCCCGACCCGCTCCCGGACGGGCTGCTGACCCGGCTGCTGGAAGCCGCCGCGTGGGCGCCATCGGCCCACAACCGGCAACCGTGGCGCTTCGCCGTCCTGACCGGATTCCCGGCAAAGGACCGGTTGGCCCGCGCCATGGGCGCCCGCCTGCGCGCCGACCGGCTGGCTGACGACGACGACCCGGCCGCGGTGGAGGCCGACGCCGCGCGCTCGTACGCCCGCATCACCGGGGCGCCGGGCGTGGTGGTCGTCTGCCTGACCATGGCAGACATGGACGTTTACCCGGACACCCGGCGCAAGAAGGCCGAGTACCTGATGACTGCCCAGAGCGTGGCCATGGCCGCCCAGAACCTGCTGCTGGCCGCCCACGCCGAGGGGCTGGGCGCGTGCTGGATGTGCGCTCCGCTTTTCTGCGGGGAGGCGGTGCGCGAGACGCTGAGCCTGTCCCCGGACTGGGAACCGCAGGCGCTGATTACGCTGGGCTACCCGGCGAGCGCGGGCAGGCCGTCCAGCCGCCGTCCGATGCAGTCGGTCGTGGTGTTCCGATAGGCTTCTCAACGCGAAGCGGCGCCATTCGCACATTCGCGCCATTCGCGATTAAGATATGACCCGCATCGTAGCATTGGCCGGTGGTGTCGGCGGCGCGAAACTGGCCCACGGGCTGGCGATGATCTTGCCGCCGCAAGACCTGACGGTGATCGTCAACACGGGCGACGATTTTGAGCACCTCGGCCTGCACATCTCGCCCGACCTCGACACGGTGTGCTACACCCTGGCCGGGCCTGCCCCCGATACCTTCGGCAATCGGGGGCTGGCCAACCCCGTCACCGGCTGGGGGCAGCGGGACGAAACGTGGGAGTTCCTCGCGGCGCTGGAGCGACTGGGCGGCGAGACCTGGTTCCGGCTGGGGGACCGGGACCTGGCCACCCACGTGGAGCGCACCCGCCGCCTGCACGCCGGGGAGCCGCTGAGCGACATCACCCGCGCCTTCTGCCGCGCGTGGGGCGTGGGACCAGCCGTCCTGCCCATGACCGACGACCGGCTGCGGACCGTGGTCCGCACCCCGGGGGGCGAGTTGGCCTTTCAGGATTACTTCGTGCGGCAGCGCTGCCAGCCGGCAGTGACCGGCTTCCGCTTTGAGGGGCTGGCCGCCGCCCGGCCCGCGCCGGGCGTGCTGGAGGCGCTGGCCGGGGCGGGGGCCGTGGTGGTGTGCCCCTCCAACCCGTGGGTGAGCGTGGATCCCATCCTGGCGCTGCCGGGGGTGCGGGCAGCACTGTCGGGGCGACCCGGCGGGTCGCCCGCGCCGGTCGTGGGGGTCTCGCCCATCGTGGGGGGGGAGGCCATCAAGGGTCCGGCGGCGAAAATGTACCGGGAGCTGGGAATCCAGCCCACGGCGGCGGCGGTCGCCCGTCACTATCAGGGGCTGCTGGCCGGGCTGGTCATTGACCGGCAGGACGCCGCGCAGCAGTCCGAGATTGAGACGCTGGGCATGGGCGTGCTGGTGACAGATACCGTGATGCACAACGAACACGATCGAGCGCGATTGGCCGGGGAGGTGCTGACCTTCGCCTTGGCCCTGAGGAGGGCACAATGAGCCTGTGGGCGATTGTTCCCGTCAAACCACTGAACCACGCCAAGAGCCGGCTGGCGCAGGTGCTCTCGCCGGGTGAGCGAGAAGGCATGAACCGCGAGTTTCTGATCCGCGCGCTGGAGGTGTTGCAGCACGTCCCGCCCGTGGTGCGCACGCTAGTGGTCAGCCGCGACCCGGCCGCGCTGGCCATTGCTCGCGAGCACGGCGCCCGCACCCTGCTGGAGGAGGGCGCTCCGCAGCTCAACCTGGCCCTCACCCGCGCCACCATTGTCGCCGGCGCCTACGGCGCGGCCGGGGTGCTGATCCTGCCCACCGACCTGCCGCTATTGAGCGTAGACGACCTGAACACTCTCATCGCGGCCTGTGCGAACGACCGCGGCATGGCCATTGCCCCGGACCGGCGCGAGCAGGGCACCAACGCGCTGCTGGTCCGCCCGCCCGGCCTGGTCCAGTACGCCTTTGGGCCGGACAGTTTTGCCGAACACCTGCGCCGGGGCGAGGCGACCGGCGCCTGCGTGAACATCTGCCGCCTGCCGGGGATCGCGCTGGATATTGACCTGCCCGCCGATCTGGAGTTATACCGCGCCCGGAACGGCAACGGGAACGGCAAACTGGAACCGGGGCTGCGCCTGCCTGCTGCTGGCTGAGCGGAGCCGGACTTGCCTGCGCAGGACGTTGCGAAAAGCAGACCCTTGCGCCAGGCAGGTCTGACCTCACCGAGATTGGAGGACACCATGAGCAAAGAGCGTGTTGCGCTGTACCTGCAAGACTCGCACGACCTGCGGGACGGGCTGGAAACCGTGCGCTATGCCGAGAGTCGCGGCTTCGAGGCGGTGTGGCAGGCCGAGAGCCGGCTGGTGCGCGATGCCATCGTGCCCATGGCGGCCTATGCCGCCGTCACCGAGCGGCTGAAGGTCGGTTCCGGGGTGATCAACAACTGGACCCGCAACATTGGCCTGCTGGCCGCCACCTTCCTCACCCTGGACGATCTGGCGCCGAACCGGGTAATCTGCGGCATTGGCGCGTGGTGGGACCCGCTGGCGCGCAACGTGGGCATCGAGCGCCGCAAGCCACTGCAGGCCATGCGTGAGACGGTGGAGGTGCTGCGGCGGCTGCTGAATATGGAGCGGGTCACTTTCCACGGCGAGTTCCATCACGTGGAGGGCATCGAGCTGGACGTGGTGCACGGCCGCCGCGAGCCGCGGGACGTGCCGATTATGATCGGCGCCACCGGCGACAAAATGATGGAACTGACCGGGGAGATCGCCGATGGCGCGGTGCTCAACTACTGCGTGCCGCCCGAGTACAACGACCGCGCGCTGGAGAGTCTGGAGATTGGCGCGCGGCGGGCCGGCCGCGCGCTGGACGACCTCGACCGGCCGCAACTGGTGGTGTGCTCGGTGGCCCACGACCGGGAGCAGGCGCTGGACAGCACCCGCGAACTACTCACCCAGTATCTGGCCCAGCAGCCGCACATCGCAAAGGCCTCCGGCGTCTCGGGTGAGGTGGTGAAGCAAATCCAATCCATCCTCGGCTGGCCGGCCACCCACGAGCAGATCCGGCGCGCCAGACACCTCGTCCCGGATGAGCTGATTGAGCGCATCACCGCCTCCGGCACGCCGGACGAAGCGCGCGCGAAGGTGGACGAGTACCGCCGCCGGGGCTGCACCTGCCCCATCCTGTACC
>CAYZNA010000424.1:0-3343 GCA_964478665.1 uncultured Anaerolineales bacterium | reverse complement strand
GCGAGTCGGAAATGAGGGGCGGCGCGAAGGGGTTGGGGTCAAAGAGCAGTTGGCCGTCCTCACTCAGGGGCCGGACGAAGACCGCCGCCAGTTCACCAGCGTAGGTTTCCTCGGACGGGCTGTCGTCAAGTTTTTCCTTACTTTCCTGGTCGTGTCCTTCCCCATCTTCTCCTTCGGAGGCCTGTGCGGCTTTGGTCGGCGGCGGAGAAACAGGCGGCAGCAGATTCCGATCGGCATACCACGCCGCATCGGCCGCCGCCAGTTCAGGGGGCAGCGGCACGCGGAGCAGCCGGAACTCGAGGGCCATCTTGTGCTGCAGAGCCGAGTCGGTGGTCGTCTGAAAATAATAGCCGAGCAGCCGGTAGGTGCCGCCGCCCACGAGCACGAGGAGCGCCAGCGCGGCCAACAGATACAGCAGGGTGAGGCGCAGGCGCAGGCCCCTAAACATGCTCAGCCTCGAGCCGATAGCCGACCCCGCGCACCGTCTGGATCGGGTCGGGTCGGCGTGGCAGGTTCAGTTTACGGCGCAGATAAGAGATGTACACGTCCACCATCGTGGGCTGGACATCGTGCTCGTACGACCACACGTAATCCAGAATCTGCTGGCGGGTGAGCGTCTGGCCGGGATGGCGCAGCAAGCATTCGAGCAAATTCCACTCGGTCGTCGTCAGGTCGAGCGCGTGGTTGCCGCGCCGGGCGGTATGGGCGCGCAAATCCAGCACCAGATCGCCGGAACGCAATTCCCAGGCATCGCCGGTGGTTACGGTGAAGCGCCGCCCTAATGCGCGCACGCGGGCCAGCAGTTCCTCGAAGGCAAACGGCTTGACCAGGTAATCGTCCGCGCCGCTATCGAGGCCGATGACCCGGTCCTCCAACTGGCCGCGCGCCGTGAGCATCAAGAGGGCGAGGGGCAGGCGCGCGGCCCGGACGGCGCGGCAGATGGCAGGGCCATCGCGGCCCGGCAGCATCCAATCCACGATGGCCACGTCGTGCGCGCCGCGCAGCGCGAGTTCCAGCCCGGTGTCGCCTTCGTGGGCCACATCCACCGTGAAATGTTCTTCTTCCAGCACGCGCGTCATCAGCCGCGTCAGGCGCTGGTCGTCTTCAATCAGCAGGATGCGCACTACGCCTCCAATCTAACAATAGTGTACTCCCATTGGAAATAGATTGGAAAACTCTTGAGGAGTTCCAATCCTTTTCTAAGCTTGGCAACGTACCCTGTAGCCCAATCCCTTTCAAACAAAGCAGGAGGGATCTATGTCCAAAAATGTTGTGCGTATCGCGGGGATGATGGCGGCGGCGCCCATCGTGCTGTTCCTGGCCATTCAGTTGATACCGGTCTGGCTGTTGCAGAAGAACCCACCGGTCGTAGCCGAGCCGCAGTGGGACAGCCCCCAGACGCGCGAGCTGGCGAAGCGCGCCTGTTTCGACTGCCACAGCAACGAGACTACATGGCCGGCCTACACCCGGATCGCGCCGATCTCGTGGCTGGCAACGCTCGATACCGTGCGCGGGCGACGCCACTTGAATTTTTCTGAGTGGGGCATAGCGCAGTCGCGCGGCGAGGGAAGTGAATTTGGAGAAGGTGACGAGGGCGGCGGACGCGGTGGAGGCGAAATCGGCGAAGTCATCGCCGATGGCTCCATGCCGCCTTCCCTTTACCTGACCACCCATCCGGCCGCCCGGCTGACCGACGCCGAGAAGCAGCAACTGATAGATGGGCTGCAAGCATCGTTAAAGTAGTCTTGGAAACTGATCAGGAGAGCTGAAATGAACCAACGCAATGCATTCATCCTGGCCACGGCCCTCACCGCCTTTGTGCTGGTGTTGATCGGCGGCGTGGCAGCGCGCGCTGCTGGGCAACCGGCAACCCCAACAGCCCCGGCGACGGCGACGACTGCCACCGACCCCACGGCCGACCCGGCGGTGCAGGCGGCCATCCAGCAGCGAGAAGCCGCCTATCAGCAGTTGATCCAGCAGGCCAACGAGCGCCTCCAGCAAGCCTACCAGCAATTGAACCAGACGGCAGGCCAGCCGCAGCCACAAACGCAGCCCGTTGCTCCGGCGGCCCCCGACGCTTCCGCCTATGCGGTATCGCCGCAAATGGCGACGATGATCGCGCTCACGGCTGCGCCGGGCGCGGCCCTGACCCGCGCGCCGGAACTGGTGAATTTTCAGGGCAGCGTCGCCTACGAGATGCTGCTAGACCGTGGAACGGTGTACGTGGACGCGAACAGCGGGCAGGTGCTGTACAACGGCGCAGCGGCTGCATCCGGAGGCCGGGCTTCTGGTGAAGGCGGCGAGCACGAAGACGGCGAGCACGAGGAGGACGATTAGAAGTTGGAAGTGGGAAGCGCGAAGTGGGAGATTAACGACACCCTCAGGAGCTATTGAAGATGCCTCAAGCACGTTCTACCCAAAAATCTGCATCTGGCGCGCCGGGCGTGAAGATATTGATCACGGCGGCCTCGCTGGCGGCCTCGCTCGGGGGATGGGCGGTTTTCAACTACGGGGAAGCCGGGGCGGTGGGGGCGGTTTCCTCCCAGCCGGCCCAACAACAATCTGTGGTGGAGCTCAACTTGCCGCCCCTCCCGACGCTGGTACCACCGCCGGCCCAATCGGTGCTCACCGCCGGAAGCCAGCCCAACGAACTGGCGGCGGCGCCGGCCGCGCTGCCTGCTCTGCGCGTGGTCAGCGCGCCCCCGCCCGTGACCATGACGCGCTCATCGCGCTGAAAAATGCAACGCCTCGCATTTCACGCCATGGGCTGCCACATGCTGGCGGTGTTGGACACGGACACACTTCAGGCCGCCGAACGGCTGGCGCAAGTTCCCGGTTGGTTCCAGGCCTGGGAGCAGACGTTGAGCCGCTTTCGTGAAGACAGTGAACTCAGCCGACTCAACCTCTCCTCTGGCGATTGGGTGCGCGTGAGCGCAGCGTTGTGGGAAGTCGTTCAAGTCGCTTTGCAGGCCGCGCGTGAGAGTAAGGGCCTGGTCGTCCCGACCTTACTGGGAGCGCTCGAAGCGGCCGGGTATGATCGCACGTTCGAAGCCATGGGGCAGACAACGCCGGCTCTACGGGTGGAACAAGATGATATGTCCTATCGCAGCGGTTGGCGCGCGATTGAATGTAATGCTCGCGCCCGCTCCATCCGCCTGCCCTCCGGCGTGCGCCTGGATTTGGGCGGAGTCGCCAAGGGCTGGGCCGCCGATCGGGCCGCACGGCGACTAGGGAAGCATAGCCCCGCGCTCGTGGATGCCGGGAGCGATATCGCCGTCAGCGGCCCGCAGACGGACGGTCAGCGCTGGCCCATCGGCGTGGCGGACCCGATAAATCCCGATCA
>CAYZNA010000423.1:2754-3343 GCA_964478665.1 uncultured Anaerolineales bacterium | reverse complement strand
TTCGACCGTATTCTGGTGATCACCCACATCGAGGAACTCAAGCACGCATTCACGGTGCGCATCGAGGTGACCAAGACCGCGAATGGCTAACGGATGGCGATTGTGTAACGCAATTTTATTGCCCTCCTTGCGGATTCTCTGTAAAATAGCGCCAGATATTCAGTCTGGAGTCTACGAATGCTAATTGAATTTCGCCTCAAGAACTTCCGCTCCTTCAAGGACGAACAGGTGCTGAGCATGGTTGCCAGCGCCGACAAGAGCCTGTCGGAAAACACCACCTCCGCCCCCGCCCTGGGCGAGCAGCGCCTCTTGCGCAGCGCCGTGATGTATGGGGCCAATGCGTCGGGGAAGAGCAATCTGGTGCAGGCGCTGGGCTTTGTCCACAGATTCGTCAGCCAGTCGGCGGAGCGGAAACCCGGTTCCGAAATCCCGGTACAACCCTTTCGGCTGGATAGCGCCAGCGCCGCCGCGGCCTCTGAGTTTGAAGTGACGTTCATTCACGAGAACGTGCGCTATCAGTACGGGTTCTCGGTAGACCGCACACGGGTATTTGAGGAGTGGCTGATCGCATACCCCAAAGGTTCACCCC
>CAYZNA010000423.1:588-2744 GCA_964478665.1 uncultured Anaerolineales bacterium | reverse complement strand
ACCCCAGAAATGGTTTGAACGGAGACCGAAACCACAGTCGGAGAACTCAGAGTGGTACTTCGGCCCGCGCCTCAAGGGGGAAAAGGGCCGCCTGGCGACTCTGACTCGTCCGGATGTGTTGTTTTTGTCAGTGGCTGCGCAGTTCAATCATGAACAGTTGTCAAAGGTTTACAAGTGGCTGTCCGAGAGTTTCAGGCTGGTTGAGGCAGGAGAACCCCAACACAGCGCCCTTGAACAATTCGCATCAACAATGGCATTCACCGGTCCGCTCACACGGGAGCTAATAGTCCTGTTTATTCAGTCGGCTGATTTTGGAATCCGTGATCTATCCGTCGAGTTGGTTGAGGTAGATTCTTCAGACAGCCCGGCCGAAACTCTGCCTTCACGCCCCATGAAGAGCGTTCTGGGTAAACAGTATTACAATGAAGTCCGGGTGCTGCACCATGCGAAAGACGATGTCGAGCCAGATGCCTTCTCGCTAGAAGACGAGTCAACCGGCACACGGAGGTTTTTTGCTATCAGCGGGCTATGGATGATCGTTTTGGGTGGCGGCTACACTCTAGTAATGGACGAAATAGATACCAGTCTGCACCCTTCTCTTGTCAGAGGTCTGCTAGAACCCTTCCACAACCCATTGATTAACCGCCACAGCGCCCAGCTTATCTTCAACACCCACGACACCACCCTGCTCGACCCGACCATCTTCCGCCGGGATCAGATATGGTTTGTAGAGAAAGACAACGGCGGGGCCTCTCACCTGTACCCGCTGCTGGATTTCAGTCCACGCAAGGGCGAAGCCTTGCAGAAAGGCTACCTGCAGGGCCGCTACGGAGCGATTCCCTTTATTGGCGATCTGGCGAAGGGACTGATAGTCAATGACCGGGGGTAAATCCGCCCGTCGCCGGCCACGTTCGCGGGCATCGCTGACCCGCACGCCCGGTCGCCGCTCCCGCGAGTGCATATTGATTGTGTGCGAGGGTCGTGAGACGGAGCCGAACTACTTCGAGGCGCTGCGGCGGGAGTTGAAACTGGGCACGGTGGAGGTGCAAGTGGAGGGCGGAGGCGGCGCGCCGGCCAGCGTTGTTCGACGGGCAGTTTCGGCTATAGAGCAGCGCCGGAGGGATGCGCAGCGGGCGGAACGGGCCGGAGCCTTCAGCCCGCCGGAGTTCGATCAAGTCTGGTGCGTGTTCGACACCGAGAACAGGCGGGACAACCCCTCGTTTGAGGCGGCGGTCAAACGGGGACGGGAGGGCGGGTTTCAACTGGCTGTTTCCAATCCGGCCTTCGAGTATTGGGTTCTGCTGCATTTCGAAGAAACCAGCCGGCCCTTCCGGGATGCTGAGGAAATCATCGGAGTTCTGAGAAAGCATGTGCCGGACTATCAGAAAAACAAGGACATCTTTCGCCGAGTGTGCCGGTTCACCCCGCAAGCCATTCAACGCGCGGAGCAGGTAATGGCAAACCACGATCCTGGTGGCGACACGTTCCCCAACCCGTCCACGCTCGTTCACAGGTTGGTAGGGAGAATGATCGGCATGGCGAACTTCATGCCGTGCCAGTAGGGCAAAGATGAGGGAATTTCAGAATAAGGTCGTTCTTGTGACCGGCGCGGCGCGCGGCATTGGCCGGGCCATTGCGCTGGCGTTTGCCGCCGCCGGCGCGCGAATCGCTGCCAACGACCTCAACCCGGCCGGGCTGGAGCAAACGGTCCGGATGGCAGGTGAGGCCGGGGGCGAGGGCAAAGCCTGGGTGGCCGACGTCGCCAACAAGCTCGCCATCCAGACTATGGTTCAGGAGATGCTCGAAAGGTGGGGGCGGATAGACATCCTGATCAACAACGCCGGGGTGGAGCCGCACCAGCCCATCCTGACCCTCGACGAATGGGATTGGGACCGCACCCTGGCGGTCAACCTCAAGGGGCCATTCCTGCTCACCCAGTACGCCGGCCGGGCCATGAAAGAGACCGGCGGCGGGGCCATCGTCAACATCGCCTCCATCGCCGGGCGGGCAGGTGGGCTGCGCGACCGGTCGGCTTACGTGGCCAGCAAGACCGGGCTGGTGGGGTTTACCAAAGAAGCCGCGCGCGAGCGGGCGCCGCACGACATGCGGGTACACCCAGTGCGCGCGCGAGGGGCTGGCAGGGGGATGACGGGCGG
>CAYZNA010000423.1:0-578 GCA_964478665.1 uncultured Anaerolineales bacterium | reverse complement strand
CAGGACGAAGCCATGATGAGCAAGTGGCTGGCCGACATTCCCCAGGGGCGGCTGGGCGAGCCGGATGACGTGACCGGGCTGGTGCTGTTCCTGTGCAGCGACGCTGCCCGCTACATCACCGGCCAGGCGATTAACGTGGACGGCGGCAAGGTGATGATCTGATGCCGCTGCAAGTTGTTGTGGACGAGCGCCTGCGCGGGGCGGCTGCCGCCCTGGCCGCCTCCGAGTGGCCGGCGCGCGAGCAGGGCCTGCGGCCCTTCAAGCCGCACCGGGTGGCCGAGCGCGCCGCTCGCCTGCGGGCCAATCTCCGCGAGCATCCGGCGGTGGCACAGATGGGGGCCGCCGCCGGCGAACGCGGTGAAGGGCTGGCGGGGGCCTTCCGGCAGGCGCTGGACCCGGCCTCCGCGTTGGCCGGCGCGGTGGCCGATTTCGGCGCCAGCCCGCTGGTGGCCGCGCTGTGGGCCGAGGCCCGACCGGACTGGGAGCAGGCCGCCCGGGACTTGAGCGCGGTGCTGACCCCGGCCGGGCTGGACGAATTCCTGGGCCACGGTGCGTTCCAGCGTATCCCGCTCCAGCGC
>CAYZNA010000422.1:0-3343 GCA_964478665.1 uncultured Anaerolineales bacterium | reverse complement strand
GATGGCGGATGGCAGATGGCGGATGGCAGATGGCGGATGGCAGATGGCGGATGGCAGATGGCGGATGGCGGATGGCAGATGGCAGATGGCGGATGGCAGATGGCAGATGGCAGATGGCAAGTATATCGGCGCGATAAGCGATACGCAATACGCAATATGCGATATGCGATATGCGATAATGTCCCCCGTGCCCTCCCCCTTCGCCGCCCGCTTGCTGAAGTGGTACGCCCGCCACGCCCGCCGCCTGCCCTTCCGGGAGACGCGCGGCCCGTACCGGGTGTGGGTGAGCGAGGTCATGCTCCAGCAGACGCGGATGGAAACCGTCCTGCCGTACTTCGAGCGCTGGATGGAACGCTTCCCCACGCTGGAGGCGCTGGCCGCCGCCGATCTGGCCGAGGTGCTGAAGGCGTGGGAGGGGCTGGGCTACTACGCGCGGGCGCGCAACCTGCATCGGGCCGCGCAAACGGTGGCCGGCGAGTACAACGGTCGGCTGCCGGAAACCGCCGTCGGGCTGAGGCAACTGCCGGGGGTGGGAAGGTACACTGCCGGGGCCATCGCGTCCATTGCGTTCGGGGACGATGTCCCGGCGCTGGATGGCAACGGTAAACGGGTGCTGGCGCGAGTCTTCGAGATTCGCAAAAACCCGAAAAGCGCGGAAGGCGACCTGTGGGCGCTGGCCGCGAGTCTGCTGCCGCCGGGGCGGGCGGGGGAGTTCAATCAGGCGTTGATGGACTTCGGCGCGACGGTCTGCACGCCCCGGCAGCCGGCCTGTGCCGCCTGCCCGCTGCGCGCGGTGTGCCGGGCGTTTGCGCTGGGGGCGCAGGCGGACCTGCCGCTGCGCGCGTCGAAAACCGCCCGGCCGCATTACGAGGTGACGGCGGCCATTGTGCGCCGGGGAGGGCGGGTGCTGATTGCGCAGCGTCCCCCGGATAAATTGCTGGGCGGGTTGTGGGAGTTCCCCGGCGGCAAAGTGGAAGCGGGCGAAACGCTGGCGGAGTGTCTGCGGCGTGAACTGCGCGAGGAGTTGGGGATCGAGGTGGAGGTGGGGCAACAGAGCATCGCGCGGCTGCGCCACACTTACACCCACTTTCGCATCACGCTGTTCGTGTTCGAGTGCCGGCTGACGGCCGGCACGCCGCGCCCGCTGCAGGTGGCGGACGTCAAGTGGGCCTACCCGTCGCAGTTGGAGCGCTACGCCATGGGGAAGACCGACCGGGCGATTGCGCGGCGGCTGGCTACCCCGAATGCTTGAACCCGGTCTCGGCCATCGTCAGCGGCGCGCCCTCGCGCTGCACCCCGGCCTCCACCACCTGCGCCACGTAAACGGTGTGGTCGCCGGAGGCCACTTTGCCCGTTACCCGGCATTCCACCCACGCCAGCGCGGCCTCCAGAATGGGGCTGGAGGTGGCCGGGCCGGGTCGCCAGGGCACACCCTCGAACTTGCCGGGCGACTTCGCGGACTTACGGCCCAACTGCCTTGTCAGTGCGTCGGCGATTCTACGGCTGTGTAGCGTATAATAGACGGGGAGGCATCTATACCCTGCGCGCCGCCGATCTGGTCAACGCGTGGGCCTACGCGGACGCGCACAAGGATGAAGTTGAACAGGCGATTCGGGAGAATGAGAAGGCCTGAGGCGTGGCCCGTTTATACGCGAACGAGAACTTCCCGCGTCAAGTCGTCGAAAAACTGCGTGCGCCGGGCCATGACATTCTAGCAGTTCCGGCGGATGGGCGAAACCTGGCAAGATCCGCAGTACGCAAAGTTTGCTCAGGAGCTCGAGCAAACGATGAGAAATCTTCGGCACTTTCGAGAAGAGTCCGATGAGCAATCTTGCGCAGACCCACGACGGGGTTCAGGACCATTGGTCCCGGCTGGCGAATCAGTGGCGCATCACTTTGGGACTATGGAATGATCCTGTCCGCCGTCGCTTCGAGCGCGAATACTGGCAGGGCTACGAGCCCGCCATTCTTTCGGTGCTAAGAGGAATTGAGGCACCTGGGCGGGTGGTAGAGCAGGCGCAGCGTGAGGTAAAATAGCCGCACATGACCGCCGCAGAAACTACCGAGCAACTGACCCGCCGGATTGTCGAGCGCTTTCACCCGCGCCGGATCATCCTGTTTGGGTCTCGCGCAAGAGGCGAGGCGCGGAGCACGAGTGACTACGACCTGCTCATCGTCGCCCCGTCAGACGAACCGCGCTGGCGAAGGACTATCCCGGTGTACAGCGCACTGGCCGGAATGGGCATTCCCAAAGATATCGTGTGGTGGACACCCGAAGAGATCGCCGAATGGCAGGGAGTGAAATCCCACTTCATAAACACCGTTCTACGAGAAGGGCGCGTGCTGTATGAAAGCCCCGCTTGACCACGCCAGCGCGCTCTGGCAGAAAGCGGGCAATGATCTGGTGGCGGCGAGAGCAACGCTGGCGACTGAGCAGGCGCTGGACACGGTCTGCTTTCATGCGCAACAGACGGTCGAGAAGAGTCTGAAAGCCCTGCTGGCCCTGCACGATGTCGAGTACCCGTGGTGGCACGACATGGCTGAACTTTACGAACTCGCCCGCCCGGTCGTCGCAGGCCTCGCTCCCTACAAAGAGAAGATTCTCAGCATGACGCCCTTCGCCGTAGAGATTCGCTACGACGCGGAGTTTTCACCTTCATTCTTGGTGGCAAATGAGGCAGTGCGATTGGCGTCGGAAATCCATGCGCTGATTGGCGAACTGATACGGGCAAAGGGCAACGCATTGGAGCGCCTGCCGGCCGCGCCGCCGTAGATGATGAAGTTGATGTAGCCATCCTTGCAGCGGTAGATGGCCTGCATGGTGGCGCCGGTGATGCTGCGCCCGGTGACCTGACGCCCGGCGCGCCGGGGCGCCTCGCGGTTGGTGGCCCAGAAGGCCGGAGCGTTGGCCAGCGCCCACAGCAGGCCGGCCTGCAAAGAGAGGTCTACAGGCCGGGGGCAAGTTCGTCCGCCCGCCGACGTGGGACAAATACCACTGCCACACCGGGCGCTGTCCGGTCGGCGTGGCGACGCAGGACAAGGAACTGCAGAAACGGCTCGATCCCGAAAAGGCCGGCGAGCGGATCGCCAGTTTCCTGCGGGCAGTCACGATGGAAGTGACGATGATCGCCAGGTCGTGCGGCAAGTCGAACGTGCACCACCTCGAACCCGAAGATAGGAGTCTATCCCATGCCACCTTTCCACAGAAATCTGATCGCCCGACGACTGGGCCTGCCGCCGGGCCGGTTCAACGTCGGCGTCGAGCGCAACTTGCGCGTGCCGATGCCCGACGGCGTCACGCTGAGGACCGATCGTTGGTTCCCGAAGACCGGCGGAGCGTTCC
>CAYZNA010000421.1:3014-3344 GCA_964478665.1 uncultured Anaerolineales bacterium | reverse complement strand
GCTGGTCGCCCTGCTGGCGCTGCTGCTCGCTGCCCTTCGCGGCCGCCGCCGAATTGGGAATTGGGAATTGGGAATTGGGAGTTTGTTTCTTCTTTCCACCTTCATGCTCCTCCCCGCCAGCCGCGTTCTGTGGGCGAACCTTCCGCTGCTGCCCCTCGTCCAGTTCCCGTGGCGCTTCCTCTCTGTGCAATCCCTCTTCGCCGCCGTGCTCACCGCCGAGGGCCTCTCGCGCCTCGCCTCCCGTTTCACCCTTCCCTCCTCACGCCTCGCCTTCTTCCTTCTTCCTTCTTTCTTCTTCCTTCTTTCCGCCCTCGCCGCCCTCCGCCCCGC
>CAYZNA010000421.1:0-3004 GCA_964478665.1 uncultured Anaerolineales bacterium | reverse complement strand
CGACGTGACCCCGCGCCGCCTGCAACGATACGAATACTTCACCGGCAACATTGGCAGCACGGTGCGGGCGGACTACCTGCCCGCCGCCGTCCTCCCGCGCCCGTACACCTCCGATGAACTGTTGGGCCGCCCGCCCCGGCTGAAAGTGCTGGCGGGCGAAGCCGGCGGCGCGCGCCGGGAAAAACGCGCCGCCTCGCAAACGTGGCAGATCAGCGTGGCCTCCCCCGCCGCCACGCTGGCCGTGCCGTTGCTGTACTTCCCCGGCTGGCGTGCTGCCGCCGACGGGCAGCCGCTGGCCCTCACCGCCGCCCCCTCCCTCGGCTACATCCAGTTTGAACTGCCGCAGGGCAAGCACACCGTCCGCCTGTGGCTCGGTCGCACCCCGCTGCGGGCCGCCGCCGAGACGCTCTCGCTGCTGGCGGTTGGCGGCTGGCTGCTGGCGGGTGGCCGCTTCGCGTGGCCGCTTCGCGTGGCCGCTTCGCGTGGCCGCTTCGCGTGGCGGCCGGCAGGTGGCGGGCGGCGGGGATTGTGCTGGCCTTGATCGTTGCTGCGGGGGTCGTGCTCCAGGGGCGCACGGCGCGAAGCGTGCGCCCCCTACCTGCCCCGGCCAGCGCGAACCTGACCGCCGACTTTGAGCAGCAGGGCTATTACTCCGCGGCGCCGGTGGACTTTTGCGCGCAGGATCGGGCGGCGGGGGCGCCGGACCCCGATCGTTGCCACCGCGCCCGGCTGACCGGCTACAGCTACAGCGCCGATCACCTGCGGCCCGGCGAGACCCTCACCGTGACGCTGGACTTCGCCGGCCTGCCGCCCGAGACCGGCCCGGTGCAGGACTGGCTGGCGCTGGTCAGCCCGGCGGACGTGGTTCTGCGCCCCGGCAACCCCCTCGACAGGCAGGGCTTTCTGCTGCTACCGCGTTCGCTGGCCTGGCTGCGCCTCCCCGACGACGCCCCACCCGGCGTCTACCTGCCCCGGCTGGGGCTGCGCGGGGCGGCCTACACCTCCTCCGGGCAGCCGCGCGGCGCGCTTTATCTTGCCCCCATCACCGTCGCAAAGCGTGACCCCGGCCCGGATCCCTCGCCCGCCCTCGCCACCTTTGGCCCGGCGATTGCCCTGTTGCAGCCCCCGCCTACCCCGCGCGGCCCGGACCTGCCTCCCTGCGCCATGTTCTGCGAGATTGGCCCCGGGGCGCTGCGGCTGGATCTGCGCTGGCAGGCTGTTGCCGACGTCCCGCAGAACTACGCCCTTTCCCTGCGATTGCGCGATTTCGCCGGGAGCGAGTGGTACGCCCTCGACACCCAGCCAGCGCGCGGCTTCTACCCCACCGGGATGTGGCGCCCGGGGGAGGTGATCCCGGATGGCTACGACCTCCACCTCCCGGACGGGATTCCGCCCTCCGCCGGCTACACCCTGACCCTGACCCTGTACGAGGCCGGGACCCTTTCCCCAGTGGGGAACATTAACCTGCCCGTCACCCTCACCCTGGCCTCCCCCCTGCGCCCGGACCTGACCCCGCGCTCTTTCCCGGCCCCGGAGCTGGGGCTGGAGGGGGTGGATTTGCCCGCCAGCGTGGAGCAGGGCCAGACGCTGGCGGTGAGCGCGCGCTGGCTGGCCTATGAGACTCCGGGGGCGAACTACCTCGCGCGCTGGACGCTGCGCGGGCCAACCGAATACATCGTGGACGCGGAACTGGCCCCGGCCTCGCCGCCACGCTCGTGGCCGGCCGGCAGCTTTATCCTCGGGCGCGCGCGGCTGCCGGTGCCGCCGGAGCTGCCGCCGGGAGCGTACGCGGTGGGGTTGCAGTTGCTGAGCGGCCCGGCAGGGAACCCGGTCGGGGCCGAGGAAATGGTGGGGGAAACCAGGGTAACGGGCCGGGCCAGGGAATTCTCTCCCCCGGCGCGCTCCGCGGCCGTTCCCATCGAGGCAACATTCGGGGGGCAGATCAAGCTGTGGGGGTATGATCTAAAGCGCGACGGCGACCGGTTGTCGTTGACCGTCTATTGGGGGGCGCTGGCCCGCCCGCAGAAGGATTACAAGTTCTTCCTGCACCTGATCGGGCCGGACGAAGTCCCGGTGGCGCAGGTGGATGGGATGCCGCGCGGGTACAGCTATCCCACCTCGGGGTGGGTGGCCGGGGAGGTGGTGAGCGACACGCTGGCGCTGGACCTGAGCAGGGCGCCGCCCGGCAAGTACCGGCTGGCGCTGGGCTGGTACGACCCGGAGGACCCGGCGGCGCGGCTGGAGGCGGTGGACGCGCAGGGGCAGCCGCTGGGCAGTCGGGCGCTGCTGCCGGAGGGGATTCGGTTGCCGTGACGAGAGTGTATAATCCCTTACGACAGGATTGACCACATCGAAGAACGGATTAGAATACATAGCAGAGTTTGCATTCGGGAAAGGATTCGGGGATGAACAAAATCATCGGTGTCACCGAACTTCAACGCAAGTTCCGAGTTGTATTCGACGAAGTAGTGCACAAGCACACTCCATATATTCTCACGCGAGGCAGCCGCCCGGAGGCGGTCCTGATTCCGTATGAACAGTATGTGAAGTTTATTCGGGCAGATGAGGCGGGTGTGATAAAACGCATGGAGGATTCTCTGGCCTACATGGCTCGAGTCAACGCGCAATACTCCGACGAGGAAGTCGAAGCAGATTTGATCGAAGCCACTCGGATCGTCCGGTCGCGGAAATCCAAATCCGATGCGCGCCGTCATTGACACCAACATTCTCATCCGCGCCCTGATCCGTCCCGAAGGCACGGTCGGCCCCGTAATCCCACGCCTCATTCGGAGCGATTACACTCTGGTGTACTCTGTCCCTCTGCGAGACGAACTCACCGCCAAACTGGCCCTGCCACGCATCCGCGGCAAGTACCACGTCACCGATTCTCAGGTAGAGGCGCTGTTGGACACGATCGCTTTGCGTGGCGATCTCGTCACGCCGACGCGGACCGTGCCAGTCTGCCGCGATCCAAAGGACAATATGTTCATTGAAGCCGCGCTGG
>CAYZNA010000420.1:0-3355 GCA_964478665.1 uncultured Anaerolineales bacterium | reverse complement strand
TGGCGCGGCGGTTCCTACTTCTACGGCGCCCGCGGCGTGCGGGGCGCGTGCCGCTACTGGTACGTCCCTCAGTCCCGCGGCGGGTACGGGGGGTTTCGCTGCGCCCGCTGCTCTCCTGATTCTGGTTCCTGATTTCTGGATTCTGGATTCTGATGTGGGGGGTACAGGGGGGCAAAGCCCCCCTGTCGGCTTAAACGCGCCATTTTTGTGGTATCATCCCGCTCCGTGACCCAATCCCCCATCTTCAGCAAAACCCACGACTTCCTCAAGTGGCTGCTGCCGCACACCGGCAAGTTCCCCAAGAACGAGCGCTTCCGGCTGGCGGCGCGCACCGAGCAGGCGGCGCTGGATTTTCACGAGTGCCTGGTGCGGGCGGCAAAAGCTGCCGACCAGCGGCGCTACCTGCTGGAGGCCGACGTGGCCCTGGACCGGCTGCGGCTGTTGATTCGCCTGTGCATGGAACTCAAGTTGCTCGGCTTTTCGCAGTACGAGTACGCCGCCGGGCAACTGACCGAGATCGGCCGGCTGCTGGGTGGGTGGGGACGCAGTCTGGGGCACACTACAAGAACGGCATCTCCGGCGGCGCGTGCGCCGTCGTGATGCGGGGGCGGTCGAAAGGCGCGGCGGTTCCTACCTCAACAACGCCCGCAACGTGCGGGGCGCGTACCGCAACAGGAACAACCCTCAGAACCGCAACAGGAACAGGGGGTTTCGCTGCGCCCGACGTCTCTCACGACGTCAGGCACACGGGCCAGAATGGGCCGCATTCACGGATGCGGCCCGCGCGCCCGGGAGAGACCGCGCGGCCTGCGCCTGGCCTGAGGTGTAGGGCAAGATTCCATCTTGCCCCGCCCTCGGGGCAAATACAGAATAGCCCGGCCCTCTCGCCCTCACCGGCACAGGGCCGGGCGCTCTTTTGCCATGCCGGCCCTGTTTGAAGAACTTTGCACGCTGGAGAACCTGTACCATGCCTTCCGCGCCGCCCGGCGCGGCAAGCGCTCACAGCCCTACGTGGCCGCCTTCGAGTACGATCTGGAGGGCAACCTGCTGGGCTTGCAGCAGGAACTCCGCTCCCGCGGCTACAGGCCTGGCCGCTATCAGTCCTTCCACATCCACGAACCCAAACGCCGCCTGATCTCAGCCGCTCCCTTCCACGATCGGGTGGTCCATCACGCGCTCGTGCGGGTGATCGAACCCCTGTTTGAGCGCCGCTTTGTTTTCGACTCGTATGCCAATCGAAAAGGCAAAGGCACTCATCGCGCCCTCGACCGGTGCACGCACTTTCTGCGACGTTACCGTTACGTCCTGCCGTTGGACCTCGTGCAGTTCTTCCCGGCGATTGACCACGCCATTCTCAAAGAGACCTTTTCTCGCCAGATTCCTGACCGAGACGTGCACTGGCTGTGTCAGGCGATCCTGGACTCGGGACGGGGCGTGCTGGCCGAAGAGTATCAGATGGTATGGTTTCCAGGCGACGATCTGCTGGCTGCCTCTCGCCCGCGCGGTCTGCCGATTGGGAACCTTACCTCGCAGTTCTGGGCCAACTGCTACCTCGACCCGCTGGACCACTTCATCAAACGGAGGCTACAGGCGCCGGGATACGTGCGCTACGTGGATGACCTGCTGCTGTTCTCCGACGACCCGGCAGCCCTGTGGAGGTGGCGCGCGGCCATCGAATCGCGCCTCGCCGACCTGCGCCTCACCCTCCACCCCGGTTCGGCCCACCCCCGACCCACAGACGAGGGCCTGCCGTTTCTTGGCTTTACCGTTTTCCCCGACCATCGCCGGTTGAAACGGCGCAAAGCCGTTTTTGCCCGCCGCAGGCTGGCAGAACTGTGGCGGGAGGTGCGGACCGGTCAAGCACCCCGATCCGACTTCGAGGCCAGCATGCGTGCGTGGCTGGCCCATGCTGCTCACGGAGACACGTGGGGGCTGCGCCGGAGTGTGCTCCGCGGCCTGAGGCAGTGAGGCGCGGCGCACGAGAGTCAGGCAGGGTGCGTTCTCTTCCGGACGGGCGCGCAGTTCGTCCAGCGAGCCGGGGGTGTATTCCACTTTTCGAGGTGCTGCTCGTCGGGCGCAAGGTGCGTGAGAAGCTGTTCGTGGCTGAAAATGAGGTGGCACTATCCCGACCCGCGCGCTCGCCGGGTGTTCGCGTTTCACAAGCCGGAGACGCTGGCGGAGCGGGCGGGGGCGCGCGACAAGGGCCGGCTGGCGGCGCAAGAGCAGGCAGGGAAGCAGTTCACCCCCGAACAGCGTTGGTGGCTGGACAGAATCGCCGAGCACATGGGGGTGAACCTGACCATCGGCGAAGATGACCTGAGCGGCGGCGAGTTCTTCGCCCACGGCGGCCTGTTTCGCGCGCGGCGCGAATTTGGCCCGGACCTTGTGCTGTTGTTGGACGAGTTGAGCGCCGCGCTGGTGGGGTGAGGGGGTGGAGATTGGAGATTAGAGATTTGCCCCCCGGCTGGGCGTGGACGACGCTGGGAGAGATTGCCGACTTGGTTGGCGGCGGAACACCGTCGAGGGATGTTCCCGAATACTTCACCGGGGGCATTGTTTGGCTGACTCCGACGGAGATTCCCAAAGACCGTGTAGCCACAGTTACAGACTCGAAAGAGCGCATTACCGAGGCGGCGCTGCGGAAAAGTGCTGCGCGGATTATCCCGCCAGGCTCTGTGCTTTTGACTTCGCGAGCGAGCATTGGTTATGTGGCAATCGCTGGCACAGAAGTAACAACGAATCAGGGCTTTGCCTCCTTCATTTGCCCGGAAGGAGTTTTTAACTTCTACCTTGCCTACTGGCTATGGGCGAACACCGAACTGCTGATCCAGCATGCAACAGGCACAACGTTCAAAGAAATCACCAAGTCGAAACTGCGCCCTTTAGGTTTTCCTCTCGCCCCTCTCCCCGAACAACGCCGCATCGTTGCCAGAATCGAAGAACTGCTCACCCGCCTCGACGCGGGCGTAGTCGCGCTGAAACGTGCGCAGGCCCGACTCAAACGCTACAAAGCCGCCGTGCTGAAAGCCGCGTGCGAGGGCAACCTCACCCCCGGCCCCTCTCCCACAGGGAGAGGGGAGTATGAATCGGCCTCGGACTTGCTCAAGCGCATTTTGGCCGAGCGCCGCGCCAGGTGGGAGGCTGACCTGCGCACAAAAGGCAAAGACCCAAAGAAGGCGAAGTACGTAGAGCCAAAAGCGCCGGACACGGAGGGGTTGCCGGAGGTGCCGGAGGGGTGGGTGTGGGCTTCCCTTTCTCAACTCTCGTGGGACTCAGGCTATGGAACTTCGCAGAAGTGCGACTATGGGTCCGTAAAAGAATAAGTTCCGTCAAGACCCTAAGGGTCTTCGAGACC
>CAYZNA010000419.1:1816-3356 GCA_964478665.1 uncultured Anaerolineales bacterium | reverse complement strand
GCGCCAGCCGCTCCAGCGTGAGGCGGGTGGCCTTTGATTGACCAATCAGGGTGGCGGCAGAGAGCGCGGTCCCGGCCACGGTGGGGTCAGAGCCATCAATGACAAAGGCCACCTGTGCGGTGCGCCCGGCCGCGATGCGCTCGCCGTAGCCGGGCGGGATAATGATGCCGGCCCGCGCGCTGCCCCGGTCAATCAAGACGCGGATGTCGTCCACCGAGTTTACATCGTAGTCCAGCCGGAAGTAGTTCGCGGCGCGATAGGCCTCCAGCAGCGCGCGCGAAGCCGGGGATTTGTCCTGGTCGAAGACGGCCAGCGCGACGTTGCGCACGTCGTTGGTGGCCGCGTAGCCCAGCAGCAACAACTGCACCACCGGCATCACGAAGATCAGGGCCAGGGTGCGCGGGTCGCGCAGAATCTGGATGAACTCCTTGCGAATGAGCGAAAACAGCCGCGAGTTGAACATCAGCCCTCCGCTTCGAGGATGCCACGGTTGAGCCTGTCAACCGGCAATCCGCCGGTCTGCCTGGCGGCGCAGGGCCTCCAGGGCGAGGAATTCGTAGACCAGATTGGCGGCCAGCAGGCTGGTCACGCCGGCCGGGTCGTAAGGCGGCATGACTTCCACCACGTCGTAGGCCACGATGTTCAGCCCGGCCAGCCCGCGCAGCAGTTGCAGGCACTGCGCGGCGCTGAAACCGCCCACTTCCGGGGTGCCGGTGCCGGGAGCGAAGGCCGGATCAACGAAGTCAATGTCAAACGTGAGGAAGGCCGGTCCGCCCCCGACCCGCTCCCGAACCGCAGCCGCGACCGAGCCGGTTCCCAGCTCGTGCAGGCGGGCGGCGGTGAACACCTGAAAGCCGGCATCGTAGGACATCTGCAAGTCGCCGGCGTCATACAGCGGCCCACGCAGGCCGATCTGGCTGGAGCGGGAGGGGTCAAGCAGGCCCTCTTCGAGCGCGCGGCGAAAGGGGGTGCCGTGGGTGTCCTTGCCGCCGAAGTAGCCGTGCCACAGGTCGCTGTGCGCATCGAACTGGATCAGGGCCACCGGGCCGAAGCGGGCCGCTACCGCGCGCAACTCGGGCAGGGTAACCGAGTGATCGCCGCCAAGGGCAACAGGGGTGACGCCAGCACTCAGGATTTCGGTCATGCCCTGTTCAATCTGACGATGCGATTCCGGCAGGTAGCCGGGCGTGATTTGCAGGTCGCCGTAGTCCACCCCGGAGAGCACCTCGAAGATCGCCACGCCCAGATCGGGGTGGTAGGGCCGCAGCAGCATAGCATTGGCGCGGACACCCTCCGGGCCGGAGCGCGCCCCCACGCGGAAGGTGGCGCCGGTGTCAAAGGGCAGGCCCACGATGGCGAAATCCACGCCGTCGAGGTCGCGGACGTGAGGCAGGCGCATGAAGGTGCGAATGCCGGAAAAGCGCGGGAACTGCATGGCATCCAGCGGCCTGTACCTGCTCATGGAAGCCCTTTCCGAACGAAAAGCCGGGCCGGCGCCAGAAGCAAAAGTGCGGGCGGGGGTTGCCTCCCGTCCGCACGA
>CAYZNA010000419.1:0-1806 GCA_964478665.1 uncultured Anaerolineales bacterium | reverse complement strand
TGCAAGGGCAGAATGCCGTCTCACCCTCCTGGCCGGCCCGAGGTGCTCACTTGCCATCGCCGAGCTGTGCCACCGAGCGCATCAACCCCAGCACCAGCAGGCCGATCTTGACTCCGTCCCCGGCCTTGAAGCTGGCCCGCTGCTCGCTCTTCTCCATGGACTGGATGTACAGGTAGGCCGCACCCAGGCCGGTGAGCGCGCCCAACACCCCACCCACAATCAGAGCCTTTGTCTGCCAATTCGATTTATCTGCTTGAGCCATACCGGTTATCTCCGCAAGAGCGTCCCGAGGGCTGCCTTGAATGCCTGCAACCCCAGGATGGGTGCAACTGCCCGGTCCCCGGCGCGTCGAGTGGCCCGGGACAGGCGGGCCATGCCATCCTGCACAATCTTGAAATACGGCGGGGCCGCGCGGATCACCCACCACAGACCGTAGGCCAGCCCACCAAGCAGCGCCAGCAACACCAGCCCCAACAGCAACGCCGGCAGAACGAGTAGCAGCAGCGCGGCATCGGCCCACGCCGACCAGCTACCGCCGTGCGCCGCCAGCACCGTTCCGGTCAGGGCGACGGCAACCAACAGCACGCCGCCCGCAAGCGGCAGGTAAATCTCCAGCCATTGGCTGCGCCGGAAGCGGCGCCGCGTGGCCGGGTTAGTAGCAGTCGGGCGGCGAGATGCGCGAGTCATAGGGTCTGTCAGGCATTTTACCACACACAACGTTAGAGCGCCCGTCCACCCCCCGCCCCCATGGCAATCGCATCCAGCCCTACTTGAATGCGCACGCCCGAGAACACCCGGGAAAATGGGGTAGGGGTAGGGCAGTGCCCACCGCGACCCCATTTGTCTGGCCTCATGTGGGAAGCGAACGCCTTTAAGGTAACACCACGGGGGCTGCCAGTAGCAGCCCCCGTGGTTCTTACGCTAAGGGCCTGTATATAACTTCCCGGTTTCAGACCCTGAGGGTCTCGAAGACCCTCAGGGTCTTGAAGACACGGACCAGGTTTCCTGACCGCTCCAGTGGCTAGGGCAGCGGCAGGTTGAAGGTGCGGACAAGGAACACCGCCATCTCGGCGCGCGTGATGTTGGTGTCCGGGCAGTAGTTGCCGCCGCCGCAGCCGCCGGTGATGCCCTCCGCCGCCAGTTGCTCGATCCACGCCGCCGCCCAGTAGGTGACGGGCACATCGGTGAAGATTGCGCCGGTGGCCGCCGGAGGCGCGTAGGCCGCACCGTGTTCGGCGCGCAGCAGGAAGACCGCCATTTCGGCGCGGGTGACGTTGCCGTTCGGGCAGAAGTTGCCGCCGCCGCAGCCGCCGGTGATGCCCTCCGCCGCCAGTTGCTCGATCCACGCCGCCGCCCAGTAGCTGGCCGGGACGTCGGTGAAGACCGAGCCGGTCGCTGCCGGAGGCGCGTAGCCGGCCCCGTGGATGCCGCGCAGCAGGAAGACAGACATCTCTGCACGCGTGACGTTGTTGTTCGGGCAGTAGTTGCCGCCGCCGCAGCCGCCGGTGATGCCGGAGTTCTGCAGCGCGAGGATGTAGTTGCCAGCCCAGTTACCGGCAACATCGCTGAACGGGACAGACACGTTCACGCCCGCACCGGTCGGCAGGTCGCCGGGGTTGTCGGTGAGGCTGATGGCGGTGTTGCTGTACACGCCCGGCTGAGCGCCTGCGTCCACCGTCACCTGATAGGTGATCACAGCCGGATCGGTGGAGGCCGCCGCCCAGTCGAAGCAGATGGCCATGCCATCGTGCAGGGTGCCGAGCGCGGCATCGTCGTAGGCGAACTTCGCCGCATCCGTGCCAGGCG
>CAYZNA010000418.1:0-3365 GCA_964478665.1 uncultured Anaerolineales bacterium | reverse complement strand
GAGTTAGAGTTGGAGTTGGCGAGCAGGGCTTCGAAGTCGAGCTGGGTGAGGATGCGCGGGTCCTGGCCGTAGCCGTACTCCGGCCCCTTGTACTCCACCCCACCGGTGGCTACGATAGTGGCGCCGTGCTGCACCTCGAAGGTCTGGCCCCCGCCGCTGAGCGTGGAGGTGAAGTTGCCCTTGAAGCCCCCGGTCTTCAGCAGTTCTGCCTTCAAATGGACCGTGATGCGGGGGTGCCCCAGCACCCGGGCCTCCATCTCGGCCAGATACTCCTGCGGGGAGGGCTGCTGCGGCCCCGGCCCGGCCCCCCGGCCGTTCTCCGGGACCCAGTAGCGCAGGCGACGCAGGTTGCCGCCTAACTGCGCCTCCCGCTCCACCAGATGGACCGGGAAGCCCTGCTCGGCCAGGGTGAGGGCCGCAGTCATGCCGGCTGCCCCGCCGCCGATCACCAGCGCGGCCGGGGTAACCGGCACCTCGGAGATCTTCAGTGCTTCCAGCTCGGCGGCGCGAGCGGCGGCCATGCGCACCAGCGCGCGGGCTTTGTCGGTTGCCCCCTCCCAGTCGCGGGAGTGCACCCACGAGCACTGATTGCGGATGTTGGCCATTTCAAACAGGTAGGGGTTCAGCCCGGCCTGGCGGATGGCATCCTGAAAGAGCGGGGCATGAGTGCGCGGGGTGCAGGAGGCCACCACCACCCGGTTGAGGTTGAGCGCCTTGACCTGCTCAATAATGTGAGCCACCGAGTCCTGCGAGCAGGTGTACAGGTTGTTCTCGGCGTGCACCACCCCGGGCAGAGAGCGGGCATACTCGGCAACGCCGGGCACGTCGAGGAAGCCGGCAATGTTGCTGCCGCAGTGGCAGACGAACACGCCGGTGCGCAGCTCCTCGCCGTTCACCTCGCGCTCGGGCGGGTAGATCGCCTCGCGGGCCAGCAGGCCTCGGGCCGGGGCCAGCAAGGCCGCCGCGGCAGCCGCCGCCCCGCTGGCCTCGATTACCGTATCCGAGATGTCTTTCGGCTCGCGGAAGGGGCCGGCCACGTAGATGCCCGGCCGGCTGCTCTGCAGTGGGTCAAACAGGGCGGTGTGGCAGAAGCCGTAGGGGTCAAGTTCGATCCCCAATTCGCGGCCCAGGTTGCGCACCGACTCGGAGATCTCCATCCCCACCGAAAGCACCACCAGGTCGAACTCTTCTTCAACAATGCCGGGGTTGCCCTCAAACGGCGCGGAATAGCGCACCCTGAGGTTGCGGGTGACGGGGTTCTCCTTCACCTCGCTCAGCCGGCAACGGGTGTATTTCACCCCGTATTTGTGCTCGGCGCGATGGTAGTATTCCTCGTAACCCTTGCTGAAGGCGCGAGTGTCCATGAAGAACACCTGACAGGTCACGTCCGCGCCGTCCGCGCGGGCGTGCTCCAGGGTCATGATGGCCTCTTTGGCCGCGTACATGCAGCACACCGAGGAGCAGTAATCGTGGCTCTGGTCGCGGCTGCCCACGCACTGCAAAAAGGCGATGCGCCGTGGGGCGGCGCCGTCCGATGGGCGTTGCACGTGCCCGCCGGTCGGCCCGCTGGCCGAGAGCAACCGCTCGTATTGCAGCGAGGTGACCACGTTGGGGAAACGCCCCAGCCCGTACTCCCCCGACAACTCCGCGTTGTAAATCTGATAGCCGGGGGCCAGGATCACCGCCTCGACGTTGATCTGCTCCACCCGCTCCACCGCGTCATGGTTGATGGCCCCCACGCCGCAGGCGTACACGCACGACAGGCACTCCGAGCAAATGCCACAGGCCAGACAGCGCCTGGCCTCCAGCCGCGCCTGCTCCTCCGTGTAGCCCTGTTCCACTTCGGCGAATGGATTCACGTAGGGGCGGGCGTCCCTGCCCGCCCCGGGGCGACCAGAGGGGCGACCAGAGGGGCGACCAGAGGGGCGACCAGAGGGGCGACCAGAGACGGTCGCCCCTACGCGCGCCTCGACCGGGATCATGGAAACCGGGACGCGCGGCGCGGGCCGGATCTCGCCCTGCGCCCGGCGCCTCTCGATCTCGGCGTGGGTCATTTTCGCCACCGGCAGGTCGGGGGCGGCCTCCGGCTCCAGCGGCTGGCCGGAGAGGTAGCGGTGGATGGCCCCGGCGGCCTTGTGCCCGGCGGCCACTGCTTCGATCACGAACGAAGTGCCGGTGGTGGCGTCCCCGGCGGCGAACACCCCCGGCCGGCTGGTGGCAAAGGTGTTGGGGTCCACGGCGATGGTGGCCTGGCGGGTGACCCCCACCCCGGCGTCGTCCGGGATGAAGGCCAGGCTGGCGCGCTGGCCGATAGAAAAAATCACCACGTCGCAGGGGAGAACATGCTCCGAACCGGCCTCGGTTTCGAGGTTGAGTTTGCCCTCCGCGTCAAATTCCATAAAGGTGACGTTGACGCACTTCACCCCGGTCACCCGACCCCCGTCACCGGACAGGATGCGGGTGAAGGAGCGAGCCGGGTACATCGTCACGCCTTCGTGCTCGGCGTCTTCGATCTCCCACGGGTGGGCCGGCATCTTTTCGCGGCTCTCCAGGCAGGCCATCGCCACCGACGCCGCGCCCAATCGCACCGCCGTGCGCGCGCAGTCAATCGCCACGTTGCCGCCACCGAGGACGAGCACATGCCTGCCCGCCACTTGCGCGGCAACTCCCAACTTCAAACTTCCAACTTCAGATTCCGAACCGTTGCCCTTTGGAGTTTGGAGTTTGGAGTTTGGAGTTTGGAGTTTGAAGTTTGAAGTTTGAAGTTCGGCGAGCCGCACGTCGCGCAGGAACTCGGTGTTCACCAGCACGTCTGGCAAGTCGGCGCCGGGGATGGGCAGCTTCTTGCCTTCGTGGGCGCCCACGGCCACCAGCACGGCGTCGTAGGGGCGATCCGGGTGATCGCCCGCTTCGCCAAAGAGCGATTCCAGGTCGCCCACGCGGGTGTTCAGCCGCAGGTCCACCCCCAGATCAACAATGTCCTGCACTTCGCGGTCCACGATGGCAGAGGGCAGGCGATATTCCGGCACGCCCACACGCAACATGCCGCCGGCCACCGGCAGGGCCTCGAACACGGTCACGGCGTAGCCGAGGGTCACGAGGTCCTGCGCGGCAGTCAGGCCGCACGGCCCGGCGCCGATCACGGCCACCCGCTGCGGGCGGGTCTGCGGCAGGCGCTGCACCGGCTCGCGCTCGCGGGACATGGCCCAATCGGCCACAAAACGTTTCAGGGCGTGGATGTTGAGCGGCTCGTCCACCAGGTTCCGGTTGCAGGCCAGCTCACAGCGGTGGTTACAGATGCGCCCGCAAATGCCGGGGAAGGGGTTGTCTTCTTTGATCACGCGCAGGGCGTCGGCGTAGCGGCC